>JBARNF010000728.1:0-3358 GCA_049802835.1 Bradyrhizobium sp. | reverse complement strand
CCCGGGCCATTCGCTCATGCGTATCGGCAATCGCGGATCCCGTAGCCCGCATGAGCAGCCGCCGGCGCCCAGGGCGTCGGCGGAGGCGACATGCGGGGCCGGTCTCTCGGCTCGGGCGGCCGCGACGCCCGACGGGGCTACAACGACAAGGCTCATCCGGTGGTGCCGACCCCGCATATCGCTGACGCTCATGCGGGCTACAGGCTTCGCCGATCGTCATTTCGCGCGCGCTCCGCTCAGATGTCACCCGAGCCGCATCGACAGCTCGACCTCCTCACCGAACGGCACCGACAGATAGCCGTTCGCCGGAGAACGAACGTAGGCGAGGTAATCAGGGCTGTGATCGGCATTGTCCGCGACGATGAATGCGCCCGCGCCGAGCCTGCCTTCGAGCAGCGCGAGAACATCAGCATAGAGTGGCTTGGCGCCGTCGAGCAAAACCAGATCGATCACATCGGGCAGATCGGCGCTCAGGGTCTGCAGCGCGTCGCCCTGGCGGATCTCGACGAGGTCGGCGAGCCCACCCTCCACCAGGTGACTGCGCGCGCGGGCGATCTTGGACGGCTCGAACTCCGTCGTGATCAGCCGGCCGCCGCCGATGTCGCGTAGCGCGGCGGCGAGGAACAGGGTCGAGATGCCGAACGACGTGCCGAACTCGACGATGGCGCGCGCGCCGAAGCTGCGTGCCAGCATATAGAGCAGCACGCCGGTCTCCCGCGAGACGGGGAGCGGAAAGTCCTTCAGTTGGGAGTAGAGTTCGACATGGCCGGACTTGCTGCGCATCAGCTCCTCGGCGCGTTCGAACATGCCGGCGAAGGCCGGGCTCACCTCCGGCCGCAGCAGCGCAGCCTCGGCAAGCAGGCGGTCCAGCAGCGGGGCCAGCGGTTGAGTGGTCAGAGTGTTCATGGAAATCTCCAGGGCTCGTTGGTGCGCCGTTGTGTCCTGGTCAAAATACGAATATTCATTCGCATTCGCTAATCGCATTTCGGAACGCCCCATGACCCCGCATCGAACAGCCCCGATTTCCGCGAGAAAACAGCCGCAACAGGCACGCTCGACCGACCTCGTCGCGGCCATTCTGCAGGCTGCTGTTCAGGTTTTGACAAGCGAAGGCGCGCAGCGTTTCACCACGGCGCGCGTCGCCGAGAAGGCCGGAGTCAGCATCGGCTCGCTCTATCAATACTTCCCCAACAAGGCATCAATCCTGTTCCGGCTGCAGAGCGACGAGTGGCAGCAGACGACGAACCTCTTGCACGGCATTCTGGAGGACAGCAGCCGCCCGCCTCTCGTGCGGCTGCACGCGCTGGTTCACGCCTTCCTGCAATCGGAGTGTGACGAGGCCGCCGTGCGCGGTGCGCTCGACGACACCGCACCACTCTATCGCGACGCGCCCGAGGCCCGGCAGGCCAAGGCAGCAGGGCATCGCGCCATGCTGGCGTTCATGCGCGAGGTGCTGCCAGAGGCCGGCGCGCCGGAGCGAGCGCGTGCCGCCGACCTGATCAAGACGACACTCAGCCAGGTCGGCAAGCATTTCTCCGAATCTCCGCGCAGCCGCGCCGAGATCACGGCCTATGCGGACGCAATGGCCAACATGTTCTGCGCCTACCTCACCGCTGCGGGAAAGACTCGAAGGCGCAAGGCCTGGTGATTTGGCCAGCGCCACGACTGATGCGGGTGGTGATCCACGACTGGGACGCAAAGGCCATGACCATACTCGAGGTGTGCCGCCGTACGATGCGCAACATTGCAAAGCTCCTTCCGCTCGAGAGGCTCATTGCGCCCAGAATGAAATGCCGGCAACCAAGTTCAGCGGCCTGAACACGTTGGTCGTGCCCGCCTGGCGGGAGCGAACGCGCGAGGAATTTTTAGGCCTCTTCGCCGCGTCCGGCTTCGAGTTGACCGGGATTTTTCCGGCGGGGGTGCACAACGTCATTGAGGCCCGGCCGCGCTGAGCCTCCCCGACGCGCCCCCCAATGCCACTTCCGCTAGCCGAAGTTGCGGCGGCGTACGCGCTGTTCGGCGTAGTTCGGAAGCGGATCAGGAAACTCAGACTTGAAGGAGGCGTTCATCGCTTTGGCAAACTCAACAGTTCAATCAAGTGCGACAGCTTCGGCACCGTTTCGAAATGCGGAGCATCGGATGGAATGGATTCCCAGGATGCCTTGGACCCGGTGTACAGGTGTGCCGCAATTTCCACGGTCTCCGCATCGTCGAGCGAGCCTGTAGGCACCCAGTAATAAGCCGTTGTCCGTAAGGGGTTTGGGACAGGGGAACCGCAGCTCGCGCAGAAGTCGGAACGAAAGCCGGTTGGCCTCACATAGGACGAGATCTGCTCTCGTCCAGCAACCCAGCTGAAGTTCCGCGCTTCCACGATGATTGCCAGGCTCGCCGATGTTCCCCCTTGTTTACGGCAAAGCGAGCAGTGGCACTGATAAGCCTTGGCAGCGAAGCCTTCGACCCGAAACTCGACTGCTCCGCAAAGACAACTCCCTTGCATGGTGCCCTCGTCAGCGTCGCGTTGCATGCATGATCATGGATGGCAAATTGCAGATCTCGTCTCGCAATGTTTGTTGGTGGTGCGAAGTGTCGTTACGCGACCCGCTTTGAAACCTCTGCCTCGATCCGCTTGCCCAATTCAGCCCGTGCCGACGTCAGATCATGTCCGGCCTGCAGGTTGATCCAGAATTCGGCGGAGTTGTCGAAATAGCGCGCCAGCCGTAGCGCGGTGTCGGCGGTGATGGAGCGCTCGCCGTTGATGATGCCGGTGATCCGATTGGCCGGCACGCGCAACGCCATCGCCAATGCATTGGCAGAGATGCCGAGCGGCGTCAGGAATTCATCGTTCAGGATCTTGCCGGGATGTGGCAAAACACGCTTGGACGGCAGCATGATGTATCCTCTCAGTGATAGTCTACGATCTCGACTTGATCGGGGCCGTTGGCAGTCCAGACGAAGCAAACCCGCCATTGCTTGTTGATGCGGATGGAATGCTGACCCCTGCGATCACCCTTCAAAGCCTCAAGCTGGTTGCCGGGCGGAACGCGCAAGTCGGTCAGCAGCACCGCTGCTTCAAGCATGAACAGCTTGTTGATCGCCGCTTCCTCGAACGAGGAGAACGCCTTGACGTGTTCGCCGTGCCAGAGACGCTCAGTCGCCCGGTCGCGAAAACCTTGGATCATACGCCAAGTGTAATACGTGATCCGTACAATGGCAAGTGCCGCCCATGATTGAGCAGGGCTCCGAACTCGGGTTAACGGCGGTTTGCGGCTTGTGTGAAGTCTGATTCGCTTGGTGGAGCTGATTCGGAGCTTCTGCCATGAGCGTCACCACCGTCTTTGTTCCCGAGAAGTCGCGCCTG
>JBARNF010000727.1:0-5662 GCA_049802835.1 Bradyrhizobium sp. | reverse complement strand
GTCCCGAAGCGCATCAAGACGGGCCCGACCATCTTGATGCCCATGGGAGATAGCTGCGGCGCGCCTGCTGCGGCACACTCGGATTCGAATATCCATCGCTGCGTCGCCGTCCAGCCAGGGCCGCCATGCTCCTGGGGCCAACCGGGTGCGACCCAGCCTCGCTCGTGCAAAGCCCTTTGCCATGGCGTGACGATGTCAGGATCGGAGAAGAAGGAGACATTGAGAGAGCTGGCCCGCCGCAGTTCAGGCGAAAGACGCGCCGCGATAAATGCGCGCACCTCATCTCTGAACCGCATTTCATCGGGCGTGAACGATAGCGACATGACTGATCTCATTCCGATCGGGAGTTGCCAAACAGCTTGGCGTAACGCTGTAGGTGATAGTCCACGCTTCCGAAAAGCGCTTCGAAAGCCAGCAGCCGCTTGAAATAAAGGCCGAGATCGAGCTCGTCCGTGACGCCCATCGCGCCGTGGAGTTGTACCGCTTGCTCCGCGACGTTGCGCGCGCAGCGGCCGATCTTGACCTTGGCGCCGGACGCGGCGAGCGACCGCTGCGTCGAATCAGTATCGGCGCCCACGAGAAGCGCCGCACGCGCCGCCATCGCTCGGGCCTCCTCGCATTGAACATACATGTCGGCCAGCCTGTGACGGATCACCTGGTTAGCTGCGAGCGGCCGACCGAATTGCTTGCGCACCTTTGTGTAGTCGAGCGTGGCGTCGAACATGCTTCGCATCATGCCGGCGGCCTCGGCGCAGAGCGCGGCAATCGCCCGATCGACGACGCCCTCGATCGCCGGCAGCACGTCCCCGCCGGTTCCGAGCCGCGCATCGCGCGGAAGCCGAGCCTGTTCGAATGTCAGCTCCGCGACGCGGCCCCCACCGAGCCGTGGAGCATCGCGCAGCCTCACTCCCGCGGCATCCTTCGGCACCAGGAACAGAGCAGTTCCGGCCCCCTGCGCATCGGGCAAACGCGCCGAAACCATGTGGACATCAGCAGACACTGCGTCGAGCACGGCCATCTTGCGGCCGTGGAGCATCCAGCCCTGGTTGTCAGTCTGCGCCACCGTGTGGACTTCGGAAAGACCTGCCCTTGCGTCCGACTCGTAGTGCGCGAACGACAACAGACGCTCGCCGTTGATGATGGCCGGCAGCAGGGCCATCCGCTGCTCTTCCGTGCCGCATTCCGCGATCAGGGTCCCAGCCAGCAGCACCGTCGAGAGATAAGGCTCGGTCGCAAGCCCGCGTCCGAACTCCTCCATGAGGATCGCAACCTCGACGGGTCCTCCGCCAAAGCCGCCAACCTCCTCCGAAAACGGAAGCCCGAGCCAGCCCAGATCCGCGAACTTGCGCCAGTTCTCGCGCTTGAATCCCAAGGGATCCTGCATCGCATGGCGACGTGCCGCCTGGTCGTACTGTTCAGCGACAAACCGTTCGGCGCTATGGCGCAGCATCTGCTGCGCTTCGCTCGGCGTCAGATCCATCCTCAAGCTCCACTCTTTATCGCCCGCCGATCTCGGTTTCCGGGCGCGCAGATCGGCCATCGCCTAATGTCGTCGCGAGAAGCGGATCGGAAGCCGCTTCAAACCGCCGACGAAGGATGTCTCGGTCCAGGCCGGCTCGCCAGCGAGTTCGATCCGGTCGACGCGCGAGAGCAGCTCGCGCATGAAGGCGATCATTTCGACCTTGGCAAGATACATTCCGAGGCAGGCGTGAATGCCGAAACCAAAGCCGACGTGGCGGTTCGGGGTCCGGTCGGCGACAAATGCGAAGGGAGACTCGAAGGCATCCTCATCCCGATTTGCAGAGGGATAGGCCAGCAGCAAATTATCGCCTTGTTTGATGGTCTTGCCGCGCAACGTATAGGTCTCGGTCGCGGTCCGGAAGAAATGCTTCACCGGAGATACCCAGCGCACCATTTCCTCGACAGCGGCAGGAATGAGATCGGGATTTTGCTTCAGCTTCCGCATTTCTCCGGGATTCTCGATCAAGGCGAGCAGACCGCCGGAGAGGGTTGCGCTGGTCGTGTCGTGACCGGCACTGGCGAGCGCCACATAATAGGACGAGGTCTCGAATTCGCCTATCGGCTTGCCGTCGACCTCGGCCGTCGCAATGATGCTTGCGAGGTCGTCCGTGGGGTTCTGCCGTCGTTCCCGCGCCACTTCCTTGAAGAAGTTCACATAGGCGAAGGTGGCATCGATCAGGTCATTGCCACGCTGCATCTCCGCATCGCCACCGCCGAAATAAGCTCGGGTGATGTCGAGCAATCGCTGACCATGCTCATCCGGAATTCCGAGAATCAGCATGATGACCTTGAGCGGGTACCACCCTGCGACATCCTTGTAGAAGTCGCACTCGGTCCCCTTTTCCAGCATCTGGTCGACACTGGTCCGCGCGATTAAAGCGATCCTGTCTTCCAGATGGCGCACTTCACGTGGCTGAAACCAGGCATGAGTGATCTTCTTGTACTTGGCATGGTCCGGATTATCCATGTGATTGATCGCGCGGACCAGCATTGGTCGGCCTGCCATCGCTTCCCGGACCTTTGTCTCGAAATCGATGGACAACAGCTTGGTGCGCGGCGCGTTGATGAACCTCTCGTTCTGCCGTTCGATCTCGATGACGTCCTGATGCTTGCTGATGGTCCAGAACGGACGGAAGCCCGGAGGTTCAGTCCAATGCACGGGATCCTCCTTGCGAAGGGTCGAGAACAGGGCATGCTGCCTATCGAGAGCACCGTAAGTTTCGTGGTCGACGATCGCCTGATCTAAACTCGTCTCTTGCATCGCGTCCTCCCCTCGTTTCTTGTTCAGTTCATCCGCAGCACTGGCTTGACGGTTGCGCCGGTTTCCATGTCCTCGACGGCCTGGTTTATCTTTTCAAATGGATAGAAGCTGACGATCCTGTCGAGCGGCAGGCGCCCTTGGCGGAAGAGGTCGACGAGCCGCGGCAGGAAGATCGTGGGCACGGCATCACCCTCGACGACGCCCCGCACCGTCAGACCTCCGCCGACCAGAACGCTTGCCTCGACGGGAAACCGCGTCCCGCGCGGCGGCGCGGCCACCTGAGCGGATGAGCCCCGCTGCCGCAGGCACGCGATCGAAGCGGCGACCACCTCGGGCACACCCGTGGTGTCGAGCGAGTGATCGACGCCGCGGCCGCTGCCGAGCGCGGCAACTGCCTTGCCAAGATCGGGTGTCCGGCCATCCACCGCGTGGGTTGCTCCGATGTCACGCGCACGGGCAAGCCGTTCGTCCCGGATGTCGACGGCAACGATCGTGCTGCAGCCCGCCAGCTTGGCAGCCATGATCGCCGCCACCCCGACTGCGCCGACGCCAAACACCGCGATCGACGCACCGGGCCGAGGGGACAGCACGTTCAACACCGCACCCACGCCGGTCTGGATCCCGCAGCCCATGGGCGCGAGCAGCGCGAGCGGCAGGTCCTTGTCGATCTTCACCACGTTCCGGGCCGTTGCAATGGCATGGGTTGCGAACGCGGATTGCGCAAAGAAGTAGCCGCCAAGCTCGGCACCGCGATAGCGGAGGCCTGAGCCACCGCGCCGCTGGCCGAACAGGTTGATCATCCCGAACTCATCGCAATAGCTGGGCGCGCCGAGTTGGCACTGTCCGCATGCGCCGCACGAGCCAAAGCTCATCAGCACGTTATCTCCCTCGGCCAGCCCGACCACGTCCGGACCGACGCGTTCGATCAGGCCCGCGCCCTCATGACCGAGAATCTTGGGTAGCGGCACGGGGATGTGCTGTAGTTTCACCGCGAGATCGGTATGGCAGATGCCGCAGGCCTCGACGCGGACGAGCACCTCTCCGGGTGCAAGGTCTTCGGACAGATCGCAGCTGATCAGCTCGAATGGGCGGCCCGGCGCAACTGCAACTGCGGCTGTGATCTTCATGCTCGTCTTCTCCGTTGCAATTGCATAGTCCCGTCAAATCATGCGGAAGCGAGGTCCAGGGCGGGGATCAATGGAGTTGAAAGCGGATCGGGAGCCGCTTGGGCCCGTTGACGAACCAGGAAACGGTCGTTGCTCCTTCGCCGTCGAGCTCGACCGACGAAATCCGCTGCAACAATTCTTCGAAGAGGATCCGCATCTCGAGCTTGGCAAGATATTGCCCCAGACACAGATGGGCTCCGTAGCCAAAGGCGAGGTGGCGGTTCGGCGACCGATCGATCCGGAACGTGTCAGGATCCTGGAAGACGGTCTCGTCGCGATTAGCAGAGGCGTAGCACAGCATGAGCCAATCGCCGCGCCTGATGGAGCGGCCGTCCAGTTCGGTGTCCTCGGCCGCCGTGCGCATAAAATGCTTGACCGGCGTGGTCCAGCGGATGGCCTCGTCGACGAAGCCGGGGATCAGGCCAGGATTGGCTTTCAACCTTTCGAACTGCTCCGGATGCTCGCAAAGCGCCCACATCCCGCCCGCACTCGAGGACGATGTCGTGTCGTGGCCGGCGGTCGCGATTGTCACGAAGTAGCTGAGCGCATCGAGGTCCGAGATCGATTCGCCATCGATCTGCGCGTTGGCTATGACGCTTGCAAGATCATCGGACGGGTTGGCGCGCCGGTCCGCAACCACAGACGAGAAGAACTCGCCGAACTCCAAGACGACATCCGAAAGAGCCGTTGCACCGTCATTTTGACCCTTGCGCGCGTTGTCCGGGTCCTTGGCGCCGAAGAACTCCTGCGTCAAGCGCAACATCTTGAGCTCATGATCCAGATCCACGCCCAGAATCGTCATGACCACCCGCAGCGGAAACCCGAGCGCGATTTCGGACACGAAGTCGCAATGCGGGCCCGCCGCGGCGAGACGATCCGCATAGCTTTTCGCGATGTCGCGAATCCTGCCTTCGATGGAGCGCAGATTACCCGGCGTGAACCATTTCTGCGTCAATGCCCGGAACTTGGGATGATCAGGAGCATCCATCTGCACCAGGGTGCGGAGCAGGCCGTTGCCACCCGTTGCCGCCTCGATCCTGGCTTCGGCTTTGCTGCTTAGCAACGCCACGGGGCGATCACTGCTGCGAAACAGCTGGCTCTGCTGGCTGACGGTCTGAATGTCCGCGTGGCGCGTGACGACCCAGAAAGGGTTGAAGCCGCGCGGGCTGGCCTTCCCGAGCGGCTGATTGACGCGCAGCCAGCGATAGGCATCGAAGATGCGTTGAGTGCCGTAGGCTGCGGGGTCCGTCACCACGGCGACGATATCTTCGGGGATTGGAAAATTCGCAGCGCTCAACCCCGGTCCTCCTTCATGTCGCCGTGCTCAAGGGTTCAGGAAGAAGCCCAGCGGCAGGCGATCGACGACTTCGACATTGCTGATGACCGGTAGCGGCTACTCGGCCGCCGCGACGGTCCTCTCTTCTGCGCCTCGAAGAACCTTGCCCTCGCGCAGCGCCGCGATCGCCTGCGGGCTCAGCCCCAAGAGGCTCTGCAACAGCCTTGGCCCATCCTCGCCGAGCGCAGGCACCTTGTTCCGGACATTGGCCGCGCTGTGCGCGAAGCGGAATGCGGGATTGGGGATACGCAGCGGCCCGGCGCCGTCATTGATCTCCTCAAATACGCCGCGCTCCTGGATGGGCGGCAGCGCCATCGTCTCACGGATGGTCCGGTATTGAGAACATGGCACGCCGGCTTCGGTGAGGATCGCCTCGCA
>JBARNF010000726.1:0-8343 GCA_049802835.1 Bradyrhizobium sp. | reverse complement strand
GCGATCAGCTTGGCCGTGTGGCCCAGCTTGCCAAGCTCGCGCGCCAGGTGGTGCGCGGCCCCGCAGGCCTCCATCACCACCACCGTCGATGGCAGCTTGGCAAAAAAGTCCAGCATCGCCTTGCGCGGGAGCCGCTTACGCAGCACCACACGCTCCGACGCATCCACCCCGTGCAGCTGAAAAATATACTTCGACGTATCCAGCCCAATACGGATAATCTGGTCCACGGACGGCTCCCATCTATGAGACTTCAACGACCTCATTCTGGCACAACTGATGCCGTAGGGGGCCGTCCACACCATCACGCCGCGGCGGACGTCGTGTGCGAGCGGTCCACGACCAGCCCTGCCCAAAACCACTCCCTGGGGTTATGGATCCCGGCGTTCGCCGGGATGACAGCTTTGTTTGACGCACCGTTCGCGGCGACCATGAGGCTCATCACCGCGTCGCTTGACGAATTGAAGTGAGGCCCACTGCCCATGAATGCGCCCTCTCCCCTTGTGGGAGAGGGCTTGAAGGACGGCACGACAAGCTCGGTCGGGTGAGGGGTATCTCTCCGCAAGCGTCGTTCGCCGAGAGATACCCCTCACCCAACCGAGTGCGTGGATAGGCCGGAGATGCCCTCTCCCACAAGGGGAGAGGGCGTTGTATCGCACAGCGCAACGGCTGATCATAACGACCCGCGCACGTCGGCCCTAAACCCGCTATGGTGCACGCCACAATCGATTCCTGTGGTGCCCCATGCTGCGGATTTCCCGCGACCTCGCCATCAACGAAGACGACATCGAGATCACCTTCGTCCGCGCCTCCGGCCCCGGCGGCCAGAACGTCAACAAGTTGTCGACCTCAGCGCAGCTGCGCTTCGATACGACCCGGATCACGCTGCCCGAGGATGCGGCGGTCAGACTCGCCCGGCTGGCGGGCCAGCGCATGACCAAGAATGGCGTCATCGTGATCCAGGCCGAGCGCTTCCGCACCCAGGAGCGCAACAAGGCCGACGCGATCGACCGCCTGGTCACGCTGCTGCGCGAGGCAATGGTGAGGCCGAAGGTGCGGCGCCCGACCAAACCGACCTTCGGCTCCAAGCAGCGCCGGCTCGAGGGCAAGAAAATTCGCAGCGACGTCAAGGCCGGGCGCGGCGGGCGACGCTTCGACGATTAGTTCTCCTGCATCGAAAAAGGAGCTGAACAGTTGGGTTGCCACCGTCATTCCGGGGCAATCGGCGATGCGAAGTCGCGAAGCGGCTGCGCGTTGACGATTGAACCCGGAAAAATGTTAGGAATGGACGTCAGACAATATCGAGATTCCGGGTTCAAGGCCTGCGGCCTTGCCCGGAATGACGGTGGTGCGACGCAGCCGGAATAGTCCGCAGCGCTGGCATACCCCGCGGCCGGACGAGTCCTGCGCACGCTTTGTTCCTGCTGAAACAGCCCGCTACTACCACTGCGCTTAGGCTGCGACCTAGTCTCATCAAAAATGATGAGAGAGGATCGATGTCGGGACGGCGTGCGGCGCAAACTGTCTTTCTTCGCGTGGGACTTGGATGGTGCGGCGCGATACTGGGCGCCACGGCCGCATTGGCGCAGATGGCGCTGCCCGCGCCGAAGCCCGTCGACGGCGCGACACTGTTCAAGCAGCAATGCGGCGTCTGCCACACCCTCAGCACCGCCGAGCCGACGCGCCAGGGACCGCCGCTCGCGAAGGTCGTCGGCCGCCGTGCCGGCGCGGTCGAGGGCTTCCGCTATTCGGCCGGTTTCGCCAAGGCCGATTTCGCCTGGGATGATGCCAGGCTCGACGCCTGGCTGACCAATCCGCAAGAGCTGATCCCCGGCGCCGTGATGGCCTACCGCCAGGCCAAGCCTGACGTGCGCGCCGCGATCATCACCTATCTGAAGGACAATTGAGATGGCCAAACCCGTTCATTCGATGATCCGCGTTCTCGACGAAGCCAAGGCGCTCGACTTCTACAAGCGCGCGTTCGGCCTGGAAATCGCCGATCATCTGAAGTTCGACGATTTCGCGCTGATCTATCTGCGCCATCCGTCGTCGCCGTTCGAGGTCGAACTGACCGTCAACTACGACCGCAAGGAGCCCTACTCGCTGGGCGACGGCTACGGTCATCTCGCCGTCGTGGTCGACGATCTCGACGCAGAGCATGCTCGCTTCGAGCGCGAGCAGCTGGCGCCCGGACCCTTGCGCGACTTCAAGCACAACGGCGCGACGCTGGCGCGCTTCTTCTTTGTCACCGACCCCGACGGCTACAAGATCGAGGTGATCCAGCGCGGCGGCCGCTTCGGCTGAGCCACCGACCTACAAAAACGACATAAACAAAAACCCCACGGAGGATACCCATGAGAGAAGTCGATCGCCGCAACAAGTACGACCGCCGCGTCTTTCTCAAGGGCGCGGCAGCGACCGTGCCGGCCGCGGCCGTCGCCTCCGCGACCGGTCTCGGCGTCACCGATGCCTGGGCCGAGGACGCCAAGACGCTGACGCCGGCGACCTTGAAGACACTGGTAAAGGTCGCGCGCGACATCTACCCGCACGACTTCCTTTCGGATCGCTACTACATCGCCGCGGTCAAGCCGTGGGACGGCAAGGCAGCGGAAGACGCCGCGGTCAAGACGATGATCAACGACGGCATCGCCCGGCTCGACCAGGACGCACGCGACCGCCATAAGCTGCCTTACGCCGAGGTGCCGTGGGAGACCGACCGCGTCGCGCTGCTGGTGGGCATCGAGCAGACGACCTTCTTCAAGACCATCCGCGGCGACCTCGTGGTGTCGCTCTACAATCAGAAGGAGCTGTGGCCGAAATTCGGCTACGAGGGCTCCTCCGCCGAGCATGGCGGCTACATCAACCGTGGCTTCTCCGACATCGACTGGCTGCCCAAGGCCTGACGCCGGCGAACAACAGACAACACGGAGGAAACCACCATGGCAAAATTCGATCAGAACGATTCAAGCGTCGTCGTCATCATCGGCTCGGGCGCCGGCGGCGGCACGCTCGGCAACGAGCTGGCGCAGAAGGGCATCAAGGTCGTGATTCTCGAAGCCGGCAATCGCTACGAGATCCCCGACTTCATCAACGACGAATGGGAGAGCTTCACCCAGCTCGCCTGGACCGACATGCGCACGACCTCCGGCACCTGGCGGGTGGCGAAGGACTTCGCCAACCTGCCGGCCTGGATCGTCAAGGCGGTCGGCGGCTCGACCGTGCACTGGGCCGGCGCCTCGCTGCGCTTCGACGAGCACGAGTTCAAGGCCCGCACCACCTATGGCGGCGTGCCCGGCACGAGCCTCTTGGACTGGCCGGTGACCTTGGCCGAGATGGAGCCGTGGTACGCCAAGGCCGAGTTCAAGATGGGCGTGACCCGCACCAACGACATTCCTGGCCTGCCCGGCAACAACAACTACAAGGTCCTCGAGGCCGGCGCCAGGAAGCTCGGCTACAAGACCGTGCACACCGGCAACATGGCCATCAACTCGCAGCCGCGCGACGGCCGCGGCGCCTGCCAGCAGATCGGCTTCTGCTTCCAGGGCTGCAAGTCCGGTGCGAAATGGTCGACCTTGTACACCGAGATCCCGAAGGGCGAAGCCACCGGCAATCTCGAAGTGCGTCCCGGCAGCATGGCGATCAAGATCGAGCATGACGCCGCGGGCAAGGTGACCGGCGTGGTCTATGCCGACGGCCAGGGCAAGATGCAGCTGCAGAAGGCCCGCATCGTCGCGGTCGCGGGCAACTCGATCGAGAGCCCGCGGCTCCTGCTCAACAGCGCCTCCAACCTGTTCCCGGATGGCCTCGCCAACTCCTCCGGCCAGGTCGGCCGCAACTACATGCGTCACATGACCGGCAGCGTCTACGCGACCTTCGAGCAGCCGGTGCACATGTATCGCGGCACCACGATGGCCGGCATCGTCCGCGACGAGGCGGCGTTCAATCCCAAGCGCGGCTTCGTCGGCGGCTATGAGATGGAGACCTTGTCGCTCGGCCTGCCGTTCATGGCGGCGTTCCTCAATCCCGGCGCCTGGGGCCGCAGCTTCACGTCCGCGATGGAGACCTATCCGCGCATGGCCGGCATGTGGCTGGTCGGCGAGGACATGCCGCAGGAGACCAACCGCATCACGCTCGATCCGGCCGCCAAGGACAAGTTCGGCATGCCGGTGGCCTCGGTGCATTTCGACGATCATCCCAACGACGTCGCGATGCGCGCTCACGCCTACAAGCAGGGCTCGGCGATCTACGAAGCGGTCGGCGCCACCGTGACCTATCCGACCACGCCCTACCCCTCGACGCACAATCTCGGCACCAACCGGATGAGCGAGAAGGCCAAGGACGGCGTCGTCAACAAGTTCGGCCAGACCCACGACGTCAAGAACCTGTTCGTCTCCGACGGCAGCCAGTTCACATCAGGCGCGGCGTGCAATCCCACGCTGACCATCGTCGCGCTGGCGATCCGCCAAGCCGACACCATCGCCGGCATGATGCAGAAGAAGGAGATCTGATCTCTTGGCCAGGGGCCGTAGTTGGGCACGCCTCTCACCGCGAACGCGGTCTGCGCCTCCCCCGCGTGCGGGGGAGGCCGCATCGCATCGAAGATGCGATGCGGGTGGGGGAACGCTCCGGAAAGAGTGCCTGTGTGGTGCCCCCACCCCGCCCTCCCCCGCAAGCGGGGGAGGGAGACGAGACAGCAGGGGTGCTACTATTCCGCCGCGTCGAGGATCGCCGCCTCGCTAAACTCCGGCAGCGCGGCGGTCGCCTTGGCGCGGTAGATCAGGCAGGAGCAGCGCAGCAGCGACGCGAAGTTCTTCACCTCGCCGTGATGGTCGAGCACCTCGCCGTAGAGCGTGGTGACGAACTTGGGCAAGCTCATACCTTCCTTGGCGGCGATCTCCTCGAGCGTGTCCCAGAACGCCAGTTCGAGCCGGATCGAGGTGCAATGACCGCCGATCCGCAAAGAGCGGGTCTGCGATTCATAGTCGCGCTGAGGCTGGTGTGCGAACAGATGGCACATGGGCTTCCTCCGGCTGATCGTTATTTTTGTGGAACGATATACTGGCCGTGCCAGCCTCACAATCCCGTTGGAGAACGCAGGCTTTCACCTGCCGCACTGCGTAAAATACGCTATTCTCCAAGCCACAATTGTGGCGCCGCGACAGCGCCGCCCGCGCTGCTTCAACTGCCGAGCCAGTTCCACCTCATGCCCGTCCGCCAGCTTCCCGAACAGGTCATCAACCGCATCGCCGCCGGCGAGGTGGTCGAGCGGCCGGCGAGCGTGGTCAAGGAGCTGGTCGAGAACGCGATCGATGCCGGCGCCAGCCGGATCGACATCTTCACCGACGGCGGCGGGCGGCGGAAGATCGCGATCACCGACGATGGTGGCGGCATGACCGCGGCCGATCTCGCGCTCGCAGTGGAGCGCCACGCCACCTCCAAGCTCGACGACGAGGATCTGCTGCAGATCAAGACGCTCGGCTTCCGCGGCGAGGCACTGCCTTCGATCGGCTCGGTGGCGCGACTGTCGATCACGACGCGGCACAAGGGCGAGCCGCATGCCTGGGCGCTCGCGGTGGATTGCGGGGCGAAATCGCCGATCGTTCCGGCGGCCCTCAACCAGGGCACCCGCGTCGAGGTCGCCGACCTGTTCCACGCCACGCCAGCGCGGCTGAAGTTTCTCAAGACCGACCGCACCGAGGCCGAGGCGATCCGCGAGATCGTGCGTCGCCTGGCGATGGCGCGGCCCGACATCGCCTTCACGCTTGCCGGCGAAGAGCGCGCTCCGGTCACCTGGACCGCTGCATTGCCCGGCGCACCGGGCCAGCTGACGCGGCTCGGTGACATCCTGGGCGCGGACTTCCGCAGCCATGCGATCGCGGTGCGCAGCGAGCGCGATCATGTGGTGGTCGAAGGCTTCGCCGCCGCCCCCGCGCTGACGCGCGCCAACGCGCTCGGGCAATATCTGTTCGTCAACGGCCGTCCGGTGCGCGACAAGCTGATCCTCGGCGCGGTGCGCGCGGCCTATGCCGACTATCTGCCGCGCGACCGCCATCCGGTGGTGGCGCTGTTCGTGACCCTCGATCCGCGCGAGGTCGACGCCAATGTCCATCCGGCCAAGACCGAGGTGCGCTTCCGCAACGCCGGCCTGGTCCGCGCACTGATCGTGCACGCGCTGAAGGAAGGGCTTGCGCGTGAGGGGCGGCGCACGGCGGCCAATGACGGCGGCGCGACCATCGCCGCGTTCCGCCCGGCCTTCGGCCCGGCGCGGCCCAATCTTGGTGCGGTCAACTGGGATTGGCAGCGCTCACCGTCGATGCCGGTCGCGCCGATGCCGCACTTCGGCGGTTCGTTCCCATCGACCGCGCCCTCGACGTCTCCCACTCCATTTGGTCTCGCCGAATCCGCGCAGGCCGCGTTCGACGTCGGCACGCCCAGCGCCGATCTGCGCCTGCACGAGCAGCCGGCTGCGCCCGATTTGCTCGACCGTCCGCTCGGAGCGGCGCGCACGCAGATCCACGACACCTACATCGTGGCCCAGACGCGCGACGGCCTCGTCATCGTCGACCAGCACGCCGCGCATGAGCGCATCGTCTATGAGCGTCTCAAGGCCTCGCTGGCCGCGCACGGCGTGCAGCGCCAGATCCTCCTGATCCCCGACATCGTCGAGCTCGACGAGGCGACAGTCGAGGCGCTGCTGGCGCGCACCGACGAGCTGTCCTCGTTCGGGCTTGTGATCGAATCCTTCGGTCCTGGCGCGGTCGCGGTGCGCGAGACACCGTCGCTGCTCGGCAAGATCAATGCGGCGGGGCTGCTGCGCGACCTCGCCGAGCACATGGAGGAATGGGGCGAGGCGCTGCCGCTGGAGCGCCGCCTGATGCACGTCGCCGCCACCATGGCCTGCCACGGCTCAGTCCGCGCCGGCCGCCGCCTCAAGCCGGAGGAGATGAACGCGCTGCTCCGTGAGATGGAGGACACGCCGAACTCCGGCCAGTGCAATCACGGCCGCCCGACCTATGTCGAGCTCAAGCTCGCCGACGTCGAGAAGCTGTTCGGGAGGAGGTAGCGCCTACGAATTGGAGAACGACGAGCTGGACAGCTACAAACTGGCTGTCGTCCCGGGCAAGCCACCGACAACGCGAAGCGTTGTCCGGCGGCGCCGACCCGGGACCCATACGCCGCAGCAGAAGTCATAGGAATGAAAGACGTCACGAGCGCCGCGCGTCCCAACTCAATCCTATGGTTATGGGCCCCTGCGTTCGCAGGGGCGACAGCCGGCGAGGATCAAGCGCTACGCAAAAAAACGAACTCGGTGTCGTCATAGGCGCGGCGCTCCAGCTCCGTGAAGCCGTCGAGTGTCGTGAACGCAGCCTTGGCTTCCTCGACCACGAGCAGCGCCGATGGGGTCAGCCAGCCGCCGTCGCGCAGCGCGGCCAGCGCCTTCTCGGCGAGGCCCCTGCCATAGGGCGGGTCGAGGAACACCAGCGAGAACGGCTCGATGGGATGGGCCGGGCCGAGATCCGTCGCGTCGCGGCGATACACCTTGGTCACACCGCCGAGCCCGAGCGCCTCGACATTGTTGCGCAGCAGCGCCCGCGCCTCAGCGCCATTGTCGACGAACAGCGTGAACGCCGCGCCGCGCGAGACCGCCTCGATGCCGAGTGCGCCAGTGCCGGCGAACAGGTCCAGCACCCGCGCGCCCTCGATCGGGTCGTCATAGGCGTGGACCAGGATGTTGAAGACCGACTCGCGCAGCCGGTCCTGCGTCGGCCGGATCTCGCGCGACGCAGGCGACGCGATGTTGCGGCCTCTCAGCCGTCCACCGACGACACGCATCGCTTCGTCCTACTCGTCCTGCGGCGTGATATCGCGCTTGCCATGATAGCCGCGCTTCGGCCGCCGCGGCGGACCGTAGCCTGCTGCCTCGTTCTCATTGCGGGCGCGAGCCTCGTCGCTGCCGGTGCGCTGAACCAGGACGCGGCGGCCCTTGCGGTCGGCGACGACCTCGCGCTTCGGCTTGGGCTTCGGATCCGGCAGCGGCTCGCGATTGGCCTTGCTTCCCCCCGGACCGAGATCCGCATTGGCCTGCGCGATCACCTTCTCGCCGAGCTGCTCGCGCAGCACCCGCGTCTTGACCTCCTGCACCTCGCCCTCGGCGAGCTCCAGCAACTGGAACGGACCATAGGACACCCGGATCAGCCGGTTCACCTCGAGGCCGAGATGGGCGAGCACGTTGCGCACCTCGCGATTCTTGCCCTCGCGGATCGCGACCACCAGCCAAACGTTGGCGCCCTGGTCGCGCTCCAGCGTCGCTTCGATCGGCCCGTATTTGACGCCGTCGACCTCGAC
>JBARNF010000725.1:0-5429 GCA_049802835.1 Bradyrhizobium sp. | reverse complement strand
TGCGCTCGGTCACGACGATCTGGCCGCGCGTCGGCCCCATCGGCGCGGAGAGTCCGACCATCGACGCCAGCGTCTGGTTGGCATTGCCCGCCGCGAGCACGACTTTCGCGGCGCGCAGCTCGCCCTGTGCGGTCGTCAGCCTGAACTCATCGCCATCACGCACGATCGCGCTGACCGCGCGCTCCGGCAGATAATCGACGCCGAGCTGCTTCATGCCGGCATGCAACGCGCGGTAGGTGCGCAGAGAATTCACGTGGCCATCATAGGGACAGAAGCTGCCGCCGGAGACCTCCGGCCCGATCAGCGGCAGCATCTTCTTCACCTCAGCCGCCGGCAGCATCTCCATCTGATAGTCGGCCGCGCCGACCTGGTTGTGCATGCGCGCAACGAGCTGGCTGCGCTGCTCGTACTCGGCCTCGCCCAATGTGAGATGGAAGCCGCCGTTCTGCTGCAGCACGACGTCGAGGCCGGTCTGGGCCTTCAGCTCCTCGGCGAGCTTCGGCCAGGCCCTGGCGCCGCGCACGGTCCAGCCGGTATAGGCCGGCATGCCCAGGCCTTTGCTCTGCACCCACACCAGCGCGAAATTGGCGCGCGAGGCGCGCTTGGCGATGTCGCCCTCGTCGAGCACGGCGACGCGCTGGCCGAGCCGGCCGAGTCCCCAGGCAATCGCGGAGCCGAGCAGGCCGCCGCCGACGACGGCGACGTCATAGTCTCTCATCATAATGTCTCCTATCGTCCGGCGTCGCCGCCTTTGGCGGTCAGCACGCGGTCGAGCCCGTAGACGCGATCGAGCAGGATCAGGACGGTCATGGTGATGGCGATGACGCTGGCGGATACCGACGTCACGAGCGGATCGATGTTGTCCTGGATGTAGAGGAACATCCGCACCGGCAAGGTCTCGGTGCCGGGCGTCGCCAGGAACACGGTCATGGTCAGATCGTCGAACGACTGGATGAAGGCGAGCATCCAGCCGGAGACGATGCCGGGCAGGATCGCCGGCAGAGTGACGCGGCGGAACATGGTCCAGCCGTCGGCGCCGAGCGAGATCGCGGCCATCTCGACCGAGCGGTCCATGCCGGTCGCCGACGCCAGGGTCAGCCGCAGCGCGAACGGAAACACCACGACGACATGGGCGATCACCAGCGCCACGAAGGTGCCGCCGATGCCGACCGACGTGAAGAAGCGCAGGAAGGCGATGCCGAGCACGACATGCGGGATCATCAAGGGTGACAGGAACAGCGCCGACAGTGCGTCGCGGCCACGGAAGCGATAGCGGCTGATCGCGAGTGCCGCGGGCACCGCGAACAACAGCGCCACGCAGGATGACAACGTGCCGAGCCACAAGCTCACACCGAAGGCGTGGACGAACTCCGGATAGTTAGCGAGCGCCTTGAACCAGCGCAGCGAGAAGCTGGTGATCGGGATCGACAGAAAGCCTTCCGGCGTGAACGCGACCCAGCACACGACCACGATCGGCGCCACCATGAAGATGACAAACAGCGTGTGGAAGACCAGCGCCAGGGGTCCGTTCCTGCTCATCGGAACATCTCCTGGTAGCGGCGCTCGATCAGCGTGTTGGAGCCGACCACGATCAGCACCAGCGCGATCAGCAGCAGCACGGCCACCGCCGCGCCGAGCGGCCAGTTCAACGTGTTGAGGAATTCGTCATAGGCAAGCGTCGCCGCCACCTTGAGCCTCCGGCCGCCAATGATCGCTGGTGTCGCGAAGGCGCTTGCCGACAGCGAGAACACGATGATGGCGCCCGACAGCACGCCCGGCATGATCTGCGGCAACACGATGCGACGGACTACTGTCAGCGAGCTGGCTCCCAGCGACAGCGCGGCGTTCTCGATCTGCGGATCGAGCCGCTGCAGCGCGGTCCACACCGCGAGCACCATGAACGGCATCATCGCATGCGCCAGCGCGACCACCATGCCGGTCTCGGTGAACATGAAGCGCACCGGCGAATTGATCAGGCCGAGCGTCATCAAGAGCTTGTTGGCGAGACCATTGTTGCCGCCGAACAGCAGCGCCCAGCCGAGCGTACGCGCGACGACCGAGATCAGCAGCGGGCCGATGATGACCAGGAGGAACAGGCCTTTCCAGGGGCCCTGCATCCGGTTGAGGATGTAGGCTTCGGGCACGCCGAAGGCCGCCGTGATCAAGGTCGCCAGCGCCGCGACGCGGAAGGTGCGCCAGAACATCTCCGCGTAGTAGGGATCGTCGACGATCTCGAGCCAGTTCTTCAGGATGAAGACCGGCTCGATGCCTTTGTACTGGCCCCAGTCGTGGAACGACAGCATCACCGTCATCACCAGCGGAATCACGACGACACCGGTGAACAGCATCAAAGCGGGCAGTGCCAGCGTGAGGCCGGCGCGGGCCTCGCCTGCAGACGGCGGATCGGCGCTGATCGCGGCGCTCATGCCGCGGCTCCCGTCGAGCGCAGACTGATGTCGGCGACCTGCCAGACGAGATGCACGGTGGCACCCTGCTCCGGCTGCGGCTGGCCGTCGTTCTGCCGGATCACGATCGCGGGGCCGCATTCGGTGTCGCACTGGAACAGCCAGTGATTGCCCTGGAAGATGCGGCTGGTGACACGCCCTGCAAGCCCGGTGTCGCCGAAGCTGATGCGCTCCGGCCGCACGCTGACGGTGACGGCTCCCGTGACGCCGGCCGGCGCCGGCGCACTCCACGAACCGGCGACGAGCTTTGCGGGCGCCGTCGTCCGATCGACGTTGGCCGCGAATTCGTTGGTCTTGCCGAGAAACTGCGCGACGAAGGCCGAGGCCGGCTGCTCATAGACCTGCTGCGGCGTGCCGATCTGCTCGATCCGCCCCTTGCTCATCACGACGATGCGGTCGGACAGCGACATCGCCTCGATCTGGTCGTGGGTGACGAGGATGGTGGTGGTGCCGAGATTGCGCTGGATCTGGCGCAGCTCGATCTGCATGTCCTCACGCAGCCGCGCGTCGAGATTGGAGAGCGGCTCGTCGAGCAGCAGCACGCTCGGCCGGATCACCAGCGCGCGCGCCAGTGCGACGCGCTGCTGCTGGCCACCGGACATGCGGCGAGGATGGCGGCTTTCATAGCCGGCGAGGCCGACCAGCGCGAGTGCGGCGCGCACCCGCTCCTCGCGGTCATTGCGCGACACCTTGCGCATCTCGAGACCGAAAGCGACGTTCTCAGCCGCCGTCATGTGCGGAAACAGCGCGTAGCTCTGGAACACGATGCCGAGCCCGCGCTTCGCCGGCGCCATCGCAACCAGATCCTTGCCTTCGAGCCGGATCGCGCCGTGCGACGGATCGAGGAAGCCCGCGATCATCTGCAAGGTCGTGGTCTTGCCGCAGCCGGATGGTCCGAGGAACGAGATGAACTCGCCCTTGGTGACAGCGAGGCTGAACTCTTCGACGGCCGTGTTCGGGCCGAAGGACTTTCCGACGCGGTCGAGCTCGAGGAAGGACATGCGGGGGTTCCGGGACAACACAGGACTTGAAGATAGAAGGTGCACGGCAGCGTTGGGCCAATACTCTCGCCATCGCCTCTCCCCGCCTGCGGGGAGAGGTCGGATTGCATCGAAGATGCAATCCGGGTGAAGGGGGTACAGGTCTAACCGCCGATACTTCCAGCGCGGCTGCCCCTCACCCCACCCCTCTCCCCGTGAAGAACGGGGAGAGGAAGCGCACTGCTGTCTGGGTGAAGAGGCGAAGCAAACCTTTAGCGCTCGACCTCGCGATTCCAGCGCTTGGTCCATTCCTCGCGCTTCTCGTTGACCACGGTCCAGTCGGGCGCATAGACCTTGGCGGCGCGCTCGCCGATCGGCGCCATCGTGCCGACGCCCTCGGGGACGACGACCGACTTCACCACCGGGCCGTAGCCATATTCCTTCAGCATCGTGAGCTGGATCTTCGGATCGAGCAGCAGCTTGATGAAGCTCGAGGCCAGCGGCGAGACCGAAGCCTTTGCGATCGGGCACGCCGTCGTCAACAGGCTCACGGCGCCTTCCTTTGGGTAGACGAAGTCGACCGGGAAGCCGGTGTTGGCGAAGCTCTGCACGCGGCCACTGCCCCACACGGCGATGACGGCCTGGCCCGACTGGAACAGCTCGGTCATCTTGCCCGGCGACGGCTCATACGCGAGCACGTTCGGATTGATGTCGGCCTTGAAGATCTTGAAGCCGGCATCGACGTTTGTCTCGCTGCCGCCGTTCATCTTCGCCAGCATCAACAGGGCGTTGAGGCCGTAGGTGTTGTTGATCGGCGGAATGACCAGCTGCTGCTTGTATTTCGGATCCTTGAGATCATTCCATGACGTCGGCGCTGGCCAGCCTTTTTCGGCGAACACCTTCTTGTTGTACATCAGGCCCGTCGCGACGAGGCCGATGGCGACCGCCTTGTCGTCCTTGAAGTGCGCGATGTCGAGAAGATCGCCCGGCAGTCCGGTGACCTTGTCGCAGAAGCCGAGCTGGATCGCCTGGTACATCGGGCCGTCGTCGAGGATCGCGACATCGATCTGCTGGTTGCCCTTCTGCGCCTGCAGCTTGGCAAGCGTATCGGTGGAGTTGCCGGCGACGTATTCGACCTTGACGCCGTTGGCCTGCTCGAACGGAGGGATCACCTCCTCGCGGACCGTCTTCTCGAACGAGCCGCCGTAGCCGGCGACATAGAGCGTCTTCTGTTGAGCCCAGACCTGCGAGCCGGAGGCCAGGACGGCGATGCTCACCGCCGTGAGAAGGTGCATTTGCTTCATGAGGACCGATCTCCCGTTTGCCTTGAATGCACGACGGTACTTAATAACCGTCTAGGGAGGTCGGACTGGTCGGCGGTGCCCGGCAGTCCAGGAGACCTGAAGCCGAACAGCCTAAAAAACGAGCCATCCCTCACCCTGCCAAAAAAGATCGCAGTCGAAGCTTTAATCGTCCAATGAATAATGGCACGCTCTTCATACCGAAATATTATGGATGGATTGATGGCGCGGATCAATTCGCGACAGGTCGAAGCCTTCCGGGCGATGATGCTCACCGGCAGCGTGACTGAAGCAGCAAAGCTGATGGCCGTGACGCAGCCGGCCGTCAGCCGCCTGCTCCGCGATCTGCAGGCGCTCCTCAAGATGGAGTTGTTCGAACGGCGCGGCACCGGCCTGGTGCCGACAGCGGCGGCGAGCGCGCTCTACATGGAGGTCGAGCGCTCCTTCGTGGGGCTCGAGCGCATCACCGCGGCCGCCGAGGAAATCCGCGGCCGGCGCACCGGGACGCTGCGCATCGCCGCGCTGCCTGCCCTTGCCAATGGCTATCTGCCGCGGCTGGCCGGCGGCTTCCTGCAAGAGCGACCCAACCTCAACCTCGCCTTCTTCGGCGTGATCTCGCCGATCGTGATCGACTGGGTGCTGAACGCGCAATGCGATGTCGGCTTCGCCGAAGTGCCGATCGC
>JBARNF010000724.1:0-7566 GCA_049802835.1 Bradyrhizobium sp. | reverse complement strand
CGCTGTATGGCCTGCCGCGCAAGTTCAACGTCGCCTTCGACGGCGCGGGCCGTATTGCTGCGCTCGAAGACACCAATGACATCGCGTTCTCGGCGGTCGAGGTGAAGGACGGCTTCGGTGTCGCGCCCGGTGTGTGGTTCAGGCTCGGCCTCGGCGGCATCACCGGCCACAAGGACTTTGCCAGGCCGACCGGGATCATCGTCGAGCCGGAGCACGCCACCGAGGTGGCTGACGCCATCGTGAGGCTCTTCATCGAGACCGGTGATCGCACCAACCGCCTGAAGGCGCGGCTGAAATACGTGCTCGACAGCATGGGCCACGACAAATTCATGGAAGCTGTCGAGGCGAGGCTCGGTCGCAAGCTCGCGCGCGTGCCGGACGAGGCGCTCAATCCGCGTCCCGAGTCCGATCGCATGGCGCATATCGGCGTGCACCCGCAGAAGCAACAAGGGCTGAACTGGATCGGGGTCGTGCTGCCACTCGGCAAGCTGACGACGGACCAAATGCGTGCGCTCGCCAAGATCGCGGCTGATCTCGGCGACGGCGAGATTAGGCTCACGGTCTGGCAGAACCTGCTGTTGTCAGGTGTCAGTGATGACCAGATCGCGCTGGCGTGTGCGGCAATCGAGCAGATCGGACTTTCGACCAAGGCTTCTCATATCCGCGCCGGATTGATCGCCTGCACCGGCAATGCCGGTTGCAAGTTCGCAGCGTCGAACACCAAGCGCCACGCTGCCGAGATCGGCGATTGGTGCGAAGTCCGCGTGGACGTCGATACGCCGCTGAACATCCATCTGACCGGCTGCCACCACTCCTGCGCCCAGCACTACATCAGCGACATCGGCCTGATCGGGGCGAAGGTGCCCGTGGGCGATGGCGACGACACCGTCGAGGGCTATCATTTGTTCGCCGGCGGCGGCTTCGGCCCGCAAGCCGAGATCGGCCAGGAGGTCTATCACGACCTCAAGGCTGAGGATGCGCCCCGCACCGTCGAGAAACTGCTCAAGGCCTACCTCGTGCATCGCGCCTCGCCCGACGAGACCTTCCTGTCCTTTGCCCGCCGCCACGACGGCGAAACCCTGCGCAAGCTCGCCGAAGTCCAGACGTCGTCTGAGGTCACAGCATGAACCAGATCACCCCCATGCCGAAGATTGAGATCATTCCCGCAAACGCGCCGTTCTCCGATGCGCAACGTTCCTGGCTCAACGGCTTCCTGGCGGGCGCGCTCGGACTCGATGGCTCGACGCCGTTGTCAACGGCGCAGAATGGTGCCGTGCTGGCGTCAGCAGGCGATGGCGATGACGGCGAAGCGCCCTGGCACGATCAGACCCTGCCAATCGCCGAGCGCATGAAGCTGGCTGAAGGCCGTCCCCTGCGACGGCGCCTGATGGCAGCGATGGCGCAGCAGGATTGCGGCCAGTGCGGCTACAATTGCAGCGACTATTCGGATGCGATCGCGACGCACAGCGAAGCGCGCCTCAATCTCTGCGTCCCCGGCGGCAAGGAAACCGCCCGGATGCTGAAGGTGCTCCATGAGGAGCTCGACAAAGCACCGCCTGCCGCGAAGCCCGCTGCGGCGTCAGCTACACCGGCCACCGTGTCCGTCGTCGTCAGCGAGCCCGGCCGCTCGCGCGACAACCCGATCGAAGCGACGTTCCGCTCGCGGCGTCTTCTCAACAAGCCCGGCTCGGAGAAGGAGACCTGGCACATCGAGTTCGATCTCGGCGAAAGCGGCCTCGACTACGTCGTCGGCGATTCCTTCGGCATTTTCGCCAATAACGACCTCGGGCTCGTCGACCAGATCATCGCGCTGCTTGGCGCATCGCACATGACCGAGGTGAACGGCAAGACGCTGCGGCAGTGTCTGCTGGAGGACGTCTCGTTGTCGCCCGCGCCCGACTCGCTGTTCGAGCTGATCTCCTTCATCACCGGCGGTGCCACGCGTGAGAAGGCGCGGCGGCTGGCGCAGGGTGAGGATCCCGATGGCGATGCGGCCACGCTCGATGTCATGGCGGTGCTGCAGAAGTTCTCCGGCGTGCGGCCGCATCCCGAAGCGTTCGTCGAGGCGCTGGAGCCGCTGCAGCCGCGGCTCTATTCGATTTCGTCCTCCCACAATGCGACGCCCGGCAAGCTGTCGCTGACGGTCGACTGCGTCCGCTACGTCGTCGGCAAGCGCAAGCGGCTCGGTCTGGCGTCGACGTTCCTCGCCGAGCGGATCAATCCCGGCGATAAGCTCCGCGTTTACGTGCAGAAGGCGCATGGCTTTGCGCTCCCAGCCGATCCGAAGACGCCCATCGTCATGGTCGGCCCCGGCACCGGAATCGCGCCGTTCCGCGCCTTCCTGCTCGATCGCAAGGCGACCGGTGCCCCCGGCAAGAACTGGCTGTTCTTCGGCCATCAGCGCAGCGATTGCGACTTCTTCTACGCCGACGAACTCAACGCGATGAAGACCGCAGGCCTGCTCACGCGGCTATCGCTGGCGTGGTCGCGCGACGGCGACAAGAAGTTCTACGTCCAGGACCGCATGCGCGAGGTCGGCCGCGAGGTGTGGACCTGGCTCACCGAGGGCGCGCATCTCTACATCTGCGGCGATGCAAAACGTATGGCCAAGGACGTGGAACGCGCCCTGGTCGACATCGTCGCCCAGTTCGGCGCGCGTTCCACGGACGAGGCCGTCAGCTTCGTGGCGGACCTCAAGAAGAAGGGCCGGTTCCAGCTCGACGTCTACTGAGCGGGAACCCTGCGGAGAAAATTCTCAGCCGAAGGAACGGCTGAGAATTTTTTGGTTCCAGGTGGACCCGAAACAGGGGGCTTGTCGTTATTTCGCCGGTTGCCTTGCACCCGGCCGCGACAACGCTTTTCTCATGGCCGGAACTTCAGGAGACCGGCCATGCGGACGATATCGACGCCCTTTCGACAGACGCCCCAGGGCGCTCGCGCCTTGAGCGAGCGGGGGACGACGGCGGCGCTGGTTGCATTCTACAGCGCCCTGGCGCTGATCGCTGCAATTACCCTCGGCACGCTGTCCATCCACCCATTCTGATCACACTGCGGTTTTGAACGGCGCGACCTTGATACCGGCCGCGTCGAGCGCATTGCGGACCTCGCGCGCGATCTCCACGGCGCCGGCAGTGTCGCCGTGGACGCAAACGGTGTCGGTGCGCATCTTCATCACCTTCCCGGTCACCGAAATCACTGCGCCGTCCTGAACCATCCGCACAACGCGCTCGGCAATCAGCTTGGGATCATGCAGCACCGCTCCTGGCTTGCTGCGCGACACCAGCAGCCCATCATCGCCATAGGCACGGTCAGCAAACACCTCATGGGCCATCGACAGATTGGCCTTTTCGCCGGCCGTCACCAGCTTCGAGTTCGCGAGCACCACGAAGATCAGGCCGGGATCGACGGCCTTGATCGCGCGCGCGATCGCGCTCGCGGTCATGTCGTCCTCGCAGGCGACGTTGGACAGCGCACCATGCGCCTTCACATGCGTCACCTTGTGGCCGGCCGCGGTTGCGATCGCCTGCAGCGCGCCGATCTGATAGGCGACGAGGTTCTCGATTTCGGAGGATTTCAGCCCAGGCACCGCGCGGCGGCCGAAGCCGTGGAGATCGCGATAGCCGGGATGCGCGCCGACGCTGACACCCTTGGCCTTCGCCATCTCGACGGTCCTGCGCATGATGTCGGCGTCACCGGCGTGAAAGCCGCAGGCGACGTTCACCGATGTCGCAAGCTCGATCATCGCGGCGTCATTGCCCATTTCCCACGGGCCAAAGCTTTCTCCGAGGTCGCAGTTCAGATCGACGGTGCTGGTCATAGGAGGGTCCGCTCGTTGGATGATCGAAGCAGGGTTAGGCCGGCGCAGGTTAATCCGGTGTCACTCCGAGCCAAGTCGTGATGTCTGTGGCGCTGACCGCATGTCCCGCCACATTTGCCGTGAACAGCGCATCGATGTTGAAATCGCTGGTCACGATCTCGCTGACCCGGCCGGCCAGGCTGCGCAGCAGATCCTTGTAGCGGCGCAGCTCCGCCTGGGCCTCGGCCATCGTCATCGCCTTGAAGCGGAACGGCGTGCCGGCCGGGGTCTGCGCCAGCCGGCCGAAATCGGCCGTGATGACGGTCGCGATCTTGGGATAGCCGCCACTGGTGCCGCGGTCGGACATCAGCACGATCGGCGAACCGTTGCCGGGGACCTGGATGCTGCCGTCCACGGTGCCGTCGGAAACGATGTTGTGGCCGTGCAGGTGACGAAGCGGCGGACCGTCCAGCCGATAGCCCATGCGGTCGCTGGTCGCCGAGACCATCCAGTCGCTGCCGAGGAACAGCGCCTTCATCTCGTCGCTGAATTCGTCGTCCTGTGGCCCCATCACGACCCGGATTGCGCCAGTCAGCTTCGGCAGCTCGATCCGCATATCAGGCATGGCACTGGCGGGATCGACCTCGAACACGTCTCCGGCCTGCAGGGCGCGCGGGTAGGGGTTGCCGAGGCCGGCGCGGGCATTGACCGAGAGGCTGTTGAACATCGGCTCGCCGGCGATGCCGCCTTCAATGGCGAGATAGCTGAACGAGCCGCCACGCGCGAAGCCGAGCGTCAGCATCTCGCCCTCGGCCAGCGTCATTGATGTGTTGATCTCGATTGGACGCTTGGCGACATCAGCAGGACGCGACGCACCGGCCAGACCAAGGCGCACCGCGCTGCCTTTCGCCGTGAAGGTCGCGCCGAACGGACCGATCTCGATTGCGGCCGCCATCAATTCATTCCCGACCAGGCTGTTCGCAGCGGCGAGCGACAGCTTGTCCATGGCGCCGGATGGCGTGAGCCCGTAGCGCTGTGCGCCGAAGCGCCCGCCATCCTGGACTGAGCTCGCCGGACCGATGCTGGAAACAACGAGGGTGGTCATGCGACGATCCGCTCGGCGATGAGCTCACCGTTCTCGGCGGCGCGCTCCTGCTCGGCGAAGGTCTTCACGTCAACCGCGGTGAAGCTCACTTCATCGCCGGGCTCGAGCAGGAAGGTCGGCTCCCGGTGCAGCTGAAACGTCCGCATCGCGGTGCGGCCGAGCAGATGCCAGCCGCAAGGCCCCGCGAGACATTGGATGCCGGTCTGGATGCCGCCGATCGCGACGATGCCCGGCGGCGTCAGCAGCCGCGGATTCTGTCGCCGCGACATCTGCAGCGTGGGATCCAGTCCCGAGAGATAGGACCAGCCAGGCGTGAAGCCGATCATCGCGACACGATAGGTGCCGGCGACGTGGCGGGCGACCACCTCATCCGGCGTCAGAGCGAGCGCCTTGGCGACATCCTTGAGATCGATGCCGTGCTCGCCCCCATAGCACACCGGAACCCGCCAGCGCCTGACCTCGCTGTCTGGCGCGAGCGTCCCGGCCGACAGCGCGAGCAACTTCGCGCCGAGCGCATCGTGGTCGATGACACTGGGATCATAATGAACCAGCAGCGAGCGATAGGTCGGCACCGTCTCGGTGATGCCGTCGATCGCAGCCGCTGCCAGCGCGTGGTCGAGTGCCAGGACGCGCCGGTTGGCCGTCTCGTCGATGGTCCGGCTGAACTCGACGGTCACAGCGCTGTCGCCGCTGGGCAACAGGCGAGGGGGTGGAAAAGCGTCGGCCATGACCTTGAAGACGTTGGCAAGCGATGGTCCTGATCTAGCTCGTTTCGGCCGTGAGTGGAATTGGGTCCATGACAAAATCTCTCGAAAATTCAATAAATTAATCGGATGCCACGCGATAAGGAGAGGTTATCGGCGACGCGCACCAAGCATGCGCTGGGCGCGCTCTGCCGGCCCTTGACGCGGCGTTCGTCGCTCGCAAGATGCGCCTGCTTTTCCGCCAGCCCATTGGAGCGCCAGTCTCAAGATGTCCCTGACCCCCGAAGCCATCGCAACCCTGTCCCAAGTCACCACCGCGACCATCACGACGGTCCTGCTGAAGAAGGGATTGCGCAATGTCTGGCTCCGCGGCGCACGCCCGCTGCGCCCGGGACAGAAGCGGCTGGTCGGTCCCGCCTTCACGTTGCGCTTCGTGCCGGCGCGCGAGGATCTCGCCACGCCTGAATCCTGGTCGTCGCCGATCTCGACCCGCACCGCGATCGAGGCCATGCCCGCGGGCTGCATCGCCGTGGTCGATGCGATGGGGGTCAAGGACGCCGGCATCTTCGGCGACATCCTCTGCGCCCGCATGGTCAAGCGCGGCGTCACCGCGCTGATCACCGATGGTGTCGTGCGCGACCTCGAAGGCGTGCTCGGCACGGGCCTGCCGGTGTGGTGCGACGGCTACGCCGCTCCGCCGTCGGTCGCAGGCCTCACCTTCGTCGGTTGGGGCGAGGCAATCGGCTGCGGCGGCGTCGCCGTATTCCCGAACGATGTGATCGTGGCCGATCAGGACGGCGCCGTGCTGATCCCGCAGGCGATGCTCGACCACGTGCTCGCCGAGGGGCCCGAGCAGGAGCGCATGGAAGCCTGGATCGTCGACGAGGTGAACAAGGGCGCGGTGCTGCCGGGCCTCTATCCGATGAACGCCGAGACCAAGGCGCGCTACGCCGCGTCGAAGAAGTAGTTCGCGGCCGACGCGCCGATCAATCGACAACATATCTTCACGAAAGGCAGAACAATGGTGGATGTTTATCTCGCGGGCTCCCGTCCCACGCGCCGCGCGGCGGCCGAAAGCTTCACCGGCACGGTGTGGCAGGATCCGATCATCACCCCGCAGGCCCCGGCCCGTGTCGCCTCCGCGCGGGTGGCGTTCGAGCCGGGCTCCCGCACGGCCTGGCACACCCATCCGCTCGGCCAGACGCTCTATGTCATTCAAGGCGTCGGCCGCGTTCAGGCCAAAGGCGGGCCGGTGCGCGAGATCAAGGCCGGCGACGTCGTCTGGATTCCGCCGGGCGAGAAGCACTGGCACGGCGCCGCGCCGACCACCGGCATGGTCCATGTCGCCATGCACGAATCGCTCAACGGCGAGCACGTGACGTGGATGGAGCACGTCACCGACGAGGAATACGCCACGGCCGTCGGCTGAGCAGCACCTGAGATCAGTTGGGGCGCGCGGTCGCAGGGCCGCGCGCTTTTCGTTTGCGGCAGACGCCGCTCTCAATTCACTCGGGTCCAGGTCTGTCCCCCGCAGAACATGCCGCCGAAGGCGCAGCCCTGCACCTGCAGACCGTCTGCCCCCTTCAGCGCGATCGTCGAGTCATAGGTGCTGCCGCTGTTCGGATCGAAGATGCGGCCGCTCCACTTCTTCTCCTGAGTCTTGTCGCTCGGACGCATGTTGATCAGGATCTGCTCGCCGTTCTGGTTGGTCTTCGCGTCCACGGCGTAGCCACAGAGATTGGTGCCGCAGGGCTCGATGCGGATCTTGCCTTCCTTCTCCTCCGTCAGCCAGACGCCGACAGGCGAGTTCGGATCGCGGGCCGCCGCGGGGACGGGGGCAATCGGCGGTGCTGCAGCCGTCGTGACGGTGGCCGGCGTCTGGGCTGGCCGCTGCGCGGCTGCAGCAGCGGAAGGGGACGCGGGAGCCGTTGCGGTCGTCGCAGCAATGGGTGGTGCGACGG
>JBARNF010000723.1:0-1519 GCA_049802835.1 Bradyrhizobium sp. | reverse complement strand
ACAGGTCTCTCCACGCACACTTCCCGCGCGTCTGCCCCTCACCCCAACCCTCTCCCCGTAAGAACGGGGAGAGGGAGTGCACTGCCGTCTTGGCGAAAGCTCGACTCCAATTAGCAAAAGACCTCGCTGTTATCGTCAGTACGGCGCCAACAACTACCCGCCGTCTCTTCCGAACGACCTACGGCTTCGTGATCTCGTCCTCGTCGTGCTGGCTCGGGCTGGAGGAATCGGCCGTGGTGCGGTCTTCGGTCCAGTCGATGCCGAAGGCAGCAAGGCCTTCGGCGAGCAGGTCGCCGAGCATCGGCTCACCCAACAGATAACGCACGGTGTGGCGGTCGCGCTGCCCGGCCGCCTCGCTGCGCAGATCATCCCATTCGGCGATGTCGCCGTCGCCGCGGCCGAGCCGCATCAAGGCGACGAGATCGATCTGCTCGTCCTCGGTCATCGCATTGATGAAGCCGGTGATCTCGCGCACCACCGGATCGTCGCCCGTGTCCTCGAGCACGTCGATCATGTCGTCGTCAGCGGCATTCGAACCGGAGTCGTCGTCGGTCACCTCCTCCTTGACGTCGAACTCCCGCGCCTTCTCGATCAGGAATGCGACCTTCTCGGGCGAGATCATCAGCTCTGGCATGGCCGTCTCCTCATGGGTCGCCACACCAACGCTTGTTCCGGACAGTTTGATCCATTGCGCAGGGACGAGCGAGACGGCATCGTTGCCGCCATCGAAACAAGACGGGGAAGCGCATGCGTTGGACGGTCGGCCGGGTCAGGATCAGCAAATTCGTCGAGTTGGAGACGGTCGGCGGCACCCGCTTCATCCTGCCGCAGGCCACGCCCGAGGAGATCCGCAAGCGGTCCTGGCTCACCCCCGATTTCGCCACCGAGGAAGGCCGACTGAAGATGTCGATCCACACAATGGTGGTGGAGACGCCGACCCGGCGCATCGTGGTCGACACCGGGCTCGGCAACGACAAGCAGGGCCGCAGCGTGCCGGTGTGGAACAACCGCACCACGCCGTTCCTGGAAATGATGAGCGCCGCCGGTTTTGCACCCGACACCATCGACATGGTGATCTGCACGCATCTGCATGTCGATCATGTCGGCTGGAATACGCGGCTGGTCGACGGCCGTTGGATACCGACATTCGCCAACGCCCGCTACATCTTCGGCCGCACGGAATATGAGCACTGGCGCGACCGCAGCGCGGCCCCCGACGAGATCGCGACCTTCGCCGATTCCGTGCAGCCGATCGTCGACGCCGGCAAGGCCGAGCTGGTCGACAGCGACGCCGTGATCAGCGACGAGATCACGCTGATCCCGACGCCGGGGCACAGCCCCGGTCACATGAGCCTGCACATCCGCTCGGACGGTGCCGAGGCGCTGCTGACCGGAGACGTCGCGCATCATCCCTGCCAGATGGCGCGTCTCGACTGGAGCTCGACCGTCGACTCCGACCCGGCGCAGGCGATCGCGACGCGGCAGGCGCTGTTCTCACGCTTCGCCGACACCGGCACGC
>JBARNF010000722.1:0-2460 GCA_049802835.1 Bradyrhizobium sp. | reverse complement strand
AAGCCGGGCGAGCGCTGGCTGCTGGTGACTTCGGCCTATCACATGCCGCGCTCGGTGGGGCTGTTCCGCAAGGCTGGCTTTCCGGTCGAGCCGTATCCGGTGGACTGGCGTGTCGGCCGCGTGCTCGACATCGATGGCGTGTCGCTGCTGGGCCTGCGCCGCGCCGATATCGCGGTGCGCGAATGGGTCGGGCTCGTGGCCTACCGCCTGCGCGGCCGCATCGACGATCTGTTTCCAGGGCCGACTTAGAGGGGACGCGGAGGGGCTGGCCGCGCGGCGCGCTACGGTCTAACAAGCGGGTTCGGGAGAGGGCCGGCCGATGCGCAGAACGTCGCGCCAGGGGAGTGACTATCATGCAACAGCCGATTGCGCCTGAACCGCTTGACCTCGCCGCCATGGTCGCCGATCTCAATAGCCTGCTGCGGCTGAAGACGACCGTGGTCGGCATCAAGATGTTTGCTGATGTGGGGGACATGGAGGCGGTGGAGAAGATCCGCCGGCCCAATGCCGTGCACACGACCGACCAGATCGTCAGCATGGCCGCGCGGCTTGGCTGGACCGTCGGCATCACCGGCAACGATCTGGTCGGCGCGCAGTGCCGCGCCGTGATCGGTCTTGGCCCCCAGGACGAGAACTGGCTCGCGGGCGAGAACTATGTCGGCGTCTGGCACGGGACCGCGGAGGATGCGCGCAAGCGGCAGGAGGCGCTCGACGTGGTGCCGTTCGGCCGCTACCAGGCGATGGCGGTGAGTCCGCTTTCGAGCGGCCGGCTCGATCCGCCTGATATCTGCCTCGTCTATGCTACCCCGGGACAGATGATCATCCTGATCAACGGCCTGCAATATGTCGGCTACAAGAAGTTCGAGTGGGGCGTCGTCGGCGAGACGGCGTGCGCCGATTCCTGGGGCCGCGCACTGAAGACCGGCGAGCCGAGCCTGTCGCTGCCGTGCTTCGCCGAGCGCCGCTATGGCGGCGTGCCGGATGAAGAAATGTTGATGGCGCTGAGGCCCGCCGATCTTGCCAAGGCGATCGCCGGCATGAAACAGCTGGCGAAGAATGGCCTGCGCTATCCGATCGCGCCCTACGGCATCCAGAACGACGTCCGAGCGGGCATGGGCGTGTCGTATGGGAAGAAATAGATGATCGTCATTGCGAGCGCAGCGAAGCAATCCAGAGTCTTGTCGTTGAGACAGTCTGGATTGGTTCGTCGCAAGCGCTCCTCGCAATGACGGAGTAACTGATTTTCAGCTCATCTGTAGGACATAAGAATGACGTCATCCAAATTCGATCTCATCGTTTACGGCGCTACCGGTTTCACCGGGAAGCTCGTCGCCGAATACCTCACCACGCAATATCGCGGCGACAGCTCGCTGCGCTGGGCGATGGCCGGCCGCAGTCTCGACAAGCTCGCTTCCGTGCGCGATGCGATCGGGGCGCCCGCCGACACGCCGCTGATCGCGGCGGATGCCTCTGATCCCGCGTCGCTGAAGGCTATGGTGGCGCAGACGAAGCTGGTGCTGACTACCGTCGGTCCCTATCAGCTCTATGGCAACGAGCTCGTCGCGGCCTGCGCCGAAACCGGCACCGACTACGTCGATCTGTGCGGCGAGCCGGTGTGGATGCGGCAGATGATCGACAAGCATCAGGCGACCGCCGAGCAGAGCGGCGCGCGCATCGTGTTCTCCTGCGGCTTCGATTCCGTGCCGTTCGAGCTCGGCGTCTACTTTGTTCAGCAGCAGGCGAGGCAGGTGTTCGGCGCGCCGGCCGCCCGCGTGAAAGGCCGCGTCCGCGGCATGAGCGGCACGCTCTCGGGCGGCACGGCGGCCAGCGCCAAGGCGACGTTCGACGCGGTGGCCAAGGATCTCAGCCTGGTCGCGGTCCTCAAGGACTCGTTTGCGCTGACGCCCGGCTTCAAGGGGCCGAAACAGCCGTCCGGCAACAAGCCGGCCTATGAGGAGGATCTGCAGTCCTGGGCGGCGCCGTTCATGATGGCGCTGATCAACACCCGCAACGTCCACCGCTCCAACATGCTGATGGGTTTTCCGTACGGCCAGGACTTCGTCTACGACGAGATGGTGCTGACCGGGGCGGGCGAGAAGGGCGAGGCCAACGCCAAGAAGGTGATGGCGGCGAATGCCGAGAAGACCGGGCCGAATGCGCCGAAGCCGGGCGAAGGACCGTCGAAGGAGGAGCGCGAGAACGGCTACTACAATCTCCTGTTCGTCGCGATCGCGCCGGACGGACGCCAGGTCCGCGCCAGCGTGAAGGGCGACCGTGATCCGGGTTACGGCTCGACCTCGAAGATGATCAGTGAATGCGCCGTCGGCCTGTTACGCGATGGTGCCGGCGTGAAGGGCGGATTCTGGACGCCTGGCGCGGCATTGGGCGACAGCCTGATCAAGCGGCTGGCCGATCACGCCGGCCTGACGTTCACGGTGGAGGAGTAAGCGGCCGCTGCGG
>JBARNF010000721.1:0-4452 GCA_049802835.1 Bradyrhizobium sp. | reverse complement strand
CGCTAAAGCTCCGGCGCGCCGGTGAGCTCGTGGCCGCGTCGAAGCCGAAGGCGAAGACGGGACCGGGCGCCCCAGTATTCCACCGGCCGTGGTGGCTCGCCCGATAAGCTGCGGCGTACTGGATCGCCCGCCTTCGCGGGCGATCCAGTCGTGTGTGGGGCCGACAGCACGCCTCTCACATCGGCTTGCGCTTCAGCTTCTGCGACAGGTTGATCAGGAACATCGCGGTCGGCCGGAGAATGAAGAGGTCGGCGAACAGCGCCGCCACCATCGAGAAGGCGCTGAGCCAGCCGAACAGCCGCAGCGACGGCAGGTCGGAGAACACGGTGACGACGAGACCGCAGGCCAGCACCACGGTGGTGAGGATCAGCGCCGGCCCGACCAGCACCGTGGCGCGCTCGACGGCCACGGCCGAGGTGACCCCGGGCGCGCTTTCCATCCGCAACCGGTTCAGGAAGTGGATCGTCGCTGACAGGCCGAGACCGAAGGAGACCGTGAGCGCGACCACGCTGGCGAATTGCAGCCCCTCCCCCATCGCCCACAGCACGGTGCCGGACATCACCACCGGGAAGATGCCGGGCAGGATGCAGGCGAGCATCACCACCCAGGAGCGGAACGCCAGCCCGATGAACATCGCCACCAGCGCGAATTCGATCGTCAGTCCGTGATTGAGCTTCTCGATCATGCTGGCGGAGTTGCGCGCGGCAATGGCGGCCAGGCCGGTGACTGCGATCTCGAAGCCGGGATGCGCCTTTCTGACCGTGTCGAGCTCGTGATCGAGCTTGTCGACGACGGGCAGCAGCTGGCTGGAATCGAGATCTGGCACCCGGCCCGCGACCACCACCGCGTCCTGCTCCTTGTCGACGAAGCGGCGCACCAGATGCTCGGGAATCAGGCTGACATATTCCTGCAAGGTCGCCGTATCCGATGACCCGGCCTTCTCGGCCAGCCAGCGCCGCAGCGTCTCGACCGACCAGACGTTGCCGACACCCGCCGTCTTCTCGACCGTGGCATGGACGTCGGCGATCGTCTGCAAGGTATCGGGCGCGTAGAGCGAGGCGCCCTTCGGAAACTGGATCAGCACATTGACCGGATTGGCGCCGGTCAGCTTGGCGTCGAGCCGATTGCTGGCCGCCACGGCCTGGCGCTTATCCGGCACCTGGTCGGCCAGGCGGTAGCGCGGCTCGAGGCTGCCATAGATCACCGCCAGGCCGCCGACGAACACCACGGCGATCAGGCTGAACAGGCCCGGACGGCTCACCATCCGCACCGCGATCCAGTAGCAGAAATTGCGCAGCGCCTGGACGCCGGCATCGCCGCCCTGGAATTTGACCGCGAAGACCCGCTCGTTGCGCACCAGCAGCACGCCGAACACCGGCACCAGCGACAGCACCGCGAGCAGCGCGATGATCGTGGCGGCGAGCCCCGCCTCGCCGAACTTGCGGATCAGGTCGCTGTCGGAGAACTGCAGGGCGATGAAGGAAATGCCCGCAGTGGCGTGGGTCAGCACGCAGGCCGGTCCGACCACCAGCACGGCATTCCTGAACGCCGTCACCTTGTCCTGCCCGGCGATCAGCCGGTCACGGGCAGCGAAGGTCAGCTGCATCGAATCGGAGAAGCTGATGACCATGATGAGCGGGGTCATCACGTTCAGGAACATGTTGAGATTGAAATTGGCCCAGCCGAGCGCGCCCAGCGCGAGCATGATCGCGATCAGCGGCGGGAACGCCGCCACGATCATGAAGGAGACCTTGCGGAAGAAGATGATGGCGATGATGCAGCCGGCGAGAATGCCGAGCACGTTGTAGGTCAACCCGTCGCGTTCGACCGCATTGCGGATCTCGAGCTGCATGACGGGAACGCCGGACAGCTGCACGTTGAGGCCGGTCTCAGCGAGATCGTCGGTCATCAGCTTGCGGATATCGCCGACCACCTTGCCGAGGTCGTTCGACGCAACCACCTTGGGCTCGAGCGACAGCACGATGAGCGCGAGCGTGCCGTCCTCCGACAGCAGCTTGCCGCGGATGATCTCGTTGGATTTCACCGTCTCGATGAATTTGTCATAGGCCTCGCCCTCGGGCAGATCCGAAGGAAACAGCGCCGCCGGAAGCTTGCCGGGCGCAGGCGCCTGGCGGGCCGAAAACAGCGACACCAGGCCGCGCGTCCCCTCGACCAGCTGCAGGTCGGTCACGAAGTCGCGGAGCTTCTCGAGGTTCTGGCGCGCCAGCAGGCTCTTGCCCTCGACCACGACGAGAACGTCGAATTCCTCGGCCGGGAACTTCTTGGTGACCTCCTGGTACTGATGGAACTCCTTGCTGTCGGAGCGGAACAGCTGGCTGAGCGAGTCGTCGATCTGGATGCGCTTGATGCCGAACACGGCCGCGACGATCAGCACGACCAGGATGAGGCAGGACACGATCGGGGCCTTGGCCGCGAACAGACCGATGCGCTCGAGCCCGAAGGCGATGCTGTCGGCCGGCCGGTGCTCGACCTTTTCGACATGAACTTCGTTGTCGTGCCTGACTTCCAGCATACGGTGTCCAGTGGTTACGGCGCGGCCCAATTCGGGAGGCTCGAGCGCATAGGGCAGAAATAAGGCCGCTCAGCGAAGGAGAAATGACCGCATTGTGGCCCGCAGCCGGAGCTAATCCTTGAAAACATGTGAAAATTTGACGAGGCGACGTCTAGCAGGTCCAGCTCCCAGGCAGCAAGCATGCGGGACCACACAAGACGGCGAGCCGACATGAAACTGATCACGCCACGATTCTGTCGCGCTTGAAAAGGCTTTACGAGGTCGCGGCGGCGCCGCGCTCGCGGGGCCGTCGGCGGCACGATCCCTGACCCGCTCATGCATCGGTATCATGCGACGCCGTCGCCTGCCCGACGGGGGGCGCGAAAGCGGCGAGCGGGCGGCCGGCGTCGCGGACCGCTCATCCGGCAGGGACGGCGGCCTCGCGCAGCCGGATCGAGTAGTTGGAGGCGTTCTGATGGCCGCGCGAGGCGGCGCGCGCAAACATGATCAGATGATGCGCGATCATCGTCACCGCGATGAAGTTCTCGATCTCGCCCCGCTTGAGCTGGCTCCAGGCAAAGCGCCAGAACGGCCGCTTGTAGTCGCCGAGCACGCCGACCTTCCAGAAGATCTTGCCCATCATCACCAGGCCGCGCCTGACGTTGGGCCAGCTCTTCATCTCGTCGCTGACGGGGACCTTGATGCGGTTGGAATAGGTCGTGTCGCATTGATGCTTGTAGCGGGCGAACAGGCGCTCCGGCACATAGGCCTCGTCCATGCAGCGCCGCCATGCGGCCACCACCTCGTCATAGGGCATCAGGAACTTGACGTTCGAATCACGGCCGTCGTCGTGAACCAACCTGCCCTCGCGCTCCAGCCGATCCCACAGCGGCGTCTGCGGCAGCGCCTGCAGCAGATTGATCGTGAGCAGCGGGATGCGGCTCTCCTCGACGAACTGCAGCAGCGCGTCCGCCGTCTGCGCGGTATCGGTGTCCAGCCCCATGATGATGCCGGATACCACCTCCATGCCGTAGCTGTTGATGGTCCGGATCCCTTCCAGGATCGGCACCATCATGTTGTGGTCCTTCTGCATCGCGGTCAGCGCCTCCGGATCGGGCGTCTCGATGCCGCAGAAGATGGTGATGAAGTAGGCCTCGCGCATCTTCTCCAGGATCTCGGGACGTTTGGCGATGTTGAGCGTCGCCTCGCAGGCGAGCCGCATCACGTAGCCGGTGCGCTTCTGCCATTCGATCAGATGCGGCAGCAGATCCATCGCTGCCTTGCGGTTGCCGATGAAGTTGTCGTCGACGAAATAGACTGAGCCGGTGACGCCGCATTCCCGGAGCTTGTCGAGCTCGGCGATGATCTGCTGCGGCGATTTGAGGCGCGGATTACGGCCATAGAGGCCGGGGATATCGCAGAATTCGCACTGGTAGGGACAGCCGCTGGAATACTGGATGCTGCCCAGGAAGTATTTCTTCACCTCGGCGAGCTCGTAGGCCGGGATCGGGAAATCGGTCATGGCGACGCGCTCCCCGGTCCGGAACACGACCTGCTGCGCAGGCCGCGACGGATCGAGCGCCAGGCGCACGATCAGTTCATCGGTCGCATCGCCGAGTTCGCCGACATGGAGATAGTCGAAGCTCGGATAGTAGTCGGGACAGGCGCTGACCGAGGGACCGCCGAGCGCGACCGGCAGATCGAATTCATGCGCCCGCCGGCAGATGTCGGTCATCTGTTGCCGCTGGATGTGCATGCCGCTGACGAATACCGCCTCGGCCCAGGCGAAATCCTCTGCACGCGCGGGCCGGATGTTCTCGTCGATGAAACGCACCTGCCAGGAGCGCGGCAGATAGGCCGCGATCAGCAACAGCCCCTGCGGCGGCATGAAGGCCTGGATGCCGTCGGTGAGCGGATAGGCATATTCGAAGGTTCCGAAC
>JBARNF010000720.1:0-5949 GCA_049802835.1 Bradyrhizobium sp. | reverse complement strand
ATCCAGCCGCCGATTCGCGTCAGGCGATTCATTCCGTGGCGAGATTTTTGGGCAGGGTGACGCGCAGCTTGCGCACCCGGCGCGGATCGGCATCCAGCACCTCGACCTCGAAATTGCCGGGGCCGGAGATCAACTCGCCGCGCACCGGCAGCCGGCCGACATGGTTGACGAGATAGCCGCCCAGCGTCTCGACGCCCTCACCGGCCTCTCCGGTCACGAAGTCCTCGCCGATCACCCGGCGCACGTCGTCGAGGCTGGCGCGGGCATCCGCGATGAAGGCATTGTCGGCCTGCCGCATGATCGCCGGCGGCTCGTCGCTGTCGTGCTCGTCATCGATCTCGCCGACGATCTGCTCCACGATGTCCTCCATCGAGACCAGCCCGTCCGTGCCGCCATATTCGTCGACGACGAGCGCCAGATGAATGCGCGAGGCCTGCATCTGCGCGAGCAGGTCGATCGCGCGCATCGACGGCGGCACGTAGAGCAGCTTGCGGATGATGCTGGCGTCGAGCAGCGGCATCGAAAGATCGACGGTCTTGAGATCGAGGCCGGCGGGCAGCGGCTTCTTGCGCTTGGCCTTCACGGCCTCGGGGACGCGCGCCTGCGCGGTCATGAAGGCCAGCAGGTCGCGAATGTGCACCATGCCCTCGGGATCGTCGAGCGTGTCGTTGTAGACGACGAGCCTGGAATGCGATGCGCTCTCGAACAGGCTCATCAGCTCGCCGAGCGGAATGTCACGCTTGACCGCGACGATGTCGGCGCGATGAACCATGACGTCGGCGATGCGCCGCTCGTGCAGATCGAGGATGTTGCGCAGGAGCGTGCGCTCTACCGCGGAGAAGCCGATGTCGTCGGGCGCCGACGCGTCGAGCACGACCTGCAGGTCGTCGCGCACTGACCCCGCGCCCTTCCATCCGAACAGGTTGCGCAGGGCCCGCAACAGCCAGTTCTCGCTCGGTGAGCGTCCGAGCTCGGCCGGCGGCACCACAGCCGGCAGATTGCGCATGTTGCGCGGGTTGTCGTGGATCGGCTCGGAATCGGCCATGGTCAATTCGTCCGCTCCCGCTCGGCGTAGGGATCGGGGATTCCCAGTTGTGCCAGGATCTCGGTCTCCAGCGCCTCCATCTCCGCGGCGTCATCCTCGGTCTCGTGATCGTAGCCGATCAGATGCAGGAAGCCGTGCACGGTGAGATGGCTCAGATGCTGGTCGAACGGCTTCTGCTCGTCGTCGGCCTCGCGCCGCATCGTCTCATAGGCGATCGCGATATCTCCGAGCATGCGCGGCGCATCGTCCTCGCCGCGCGGCCCGGTGGGCTGCAGCGCGGGAAACGACAGCACGTTGGTTGGCTTGTCGATGCCGCGCCAGTTGCTGTTGAGCGTGCGGATGCCTGCGTCGTCCGTCAGCATGACGGCGATTTCGGCCTCGCCGACGTCGGCCTCGACCATCTCCGCGGCGGCGATGATGGCGCGATGTATGACGTCCTCGGCGTCGGGCTGGTCCTGCCAGCAGTCGGCTGCGACGATCACCTCGGTGCTTGGAATGGGACTTTGTGGCATCCTGGTCGATATCTGTGCGGATGGCGCGGTCAATCGCGCGCCGATCGGCGTGCTTGCTTTCGCGTCAGCGGGCCTTCGGGCCCTCATAGGCGGCGACGATGCGCGCCACCAATTCGTGGCGAATGACATCTTCGCCGGTGAACTTGACCTGTGCGATCCCCTCGACACCGTCGAGCAGCCGGGCGGCCTCCGCCAAGCCGGACGTCTGCCCGTTGGGCAGGTCGACCTGAGACGGATCGCCGGTGATGATCATGCGGCTGTTCTCGCCGAGACGGGTCAGGAACATCTTCATCTGCATGGATGTGGTGTTCTGGGCTTCGTCGAGGATGATCGCGGCATTGGTCAGCGTGCGCCCGCGCATGAAGGCGAGCGGCGCGATCTCGATCTCACCGGCCTGCAGCGCGCGTTCGACGACGCGCGCGTCCATCAGGTCGTACAGCGCGTCATAGATCGGGCGCAGATACGGATCGACCTTCTCGCGGAGATCGCCGGGCAGGAAGCCGAGCCGCTCGCCGGCCTCGACCGCCGGGCGCGACAGGATGATGCGATCGACCTCCTTGCGCTCGAACAGCTGGGCCGCCTGTGCGACCGCAAGCCAGGTCTTGCCGGTGCCGGCCGGGCCGATGCCGAACACGAGCTCATGGCGCTTCAAGGCGCGGATGTAGGAATCCTGCGCGGCCGTGCGGGCGCGCACCGGGCGCTTGCGCAGGTTGATGCTCTCGAAGGCGTTCTTCGCGTTCTTGGCGTCGAACTCGAACAGGGAGCCTTGCGCGACCACGGCGCGGATCGCCCCTTCGACGTCGCCTTGGGCCAGGTCATGGCCCTGCGCCGCCTGGGCATAGAGCGATTCCAGCACGCGCCGCGCGGCGTCACAGCCGTCGCGGGAGCCGCCGATCGTGATGTGGTTGCCGCGGGAATCGACGACGATGCCGAGCCGGCGCTCGAGCAGCGCCAGATGCTGTCCATAGGGGCCGACAAGGGCGGAAACGGCACGATTGTCGTCGAAATCGATGACGACCTGGGTCTCGGGTGGCGTGGACATGTCGCGGTCGAACTTGCGGCTTTGAGCGAGGGAAGGCGAATCCGATGCGCTCTTGGGCAAGGCCTCAGGCTCCAATGGTGGCAAGGGGGGGTGCGGAGCAGTTGACCGGCGGCGCCGTCACGAGCGCGCCGAGCAGGCTGTAGCGTTCGAGGCTGTCGATCCTCACCGGCATCACCTGCCCGATGATCTCGTCCGACGCCATCACGTGCGCCGGCTGCAGATAGGCGGTGCGCCCGACGAGCTGCCCCGGCTTGCGGGCTGCGCGTTCGAACAGGACGTCGACAACGGTGCCGATCGCAGCCTTGTTGAAGGCCGATTGCTGGATGTCGATCAGGGTCTGGAGCCGCTCCAATCGCTGGTCCATCTCGTTCGCCGACACCATCTCCTGCATGTCCGCCGCCGGAGTGCCCGGGCGCGGCGAATATTTGAAAGAATAAGCCGAAGCGTAGCCGATTTGATCGACGAGCGCGAGGGTGGCGCGAAAATCTTCCTCGGTCTCGCCGGGGAACCCGACGATGAAATCCGAGGAGAACGCAATCTCCGGACGTGCGTGACGGAACCGGTCGATGACGGTCCGGTAGTCGGCCGCGCTGTGCTTGCGGTTCATTGCGGCGAGGATGCGGTCCGAGCCGGACTGGACCGGCAGATGCACCAACGGCATCAGCGCGTCGAGATCGCGGTGGGCGGCAATCAGGCTGTCGTCGACGTCGTTCGGATGGCTGGTCGAGTAGCGGATGCGGGCCACGCCGGGAATCTCGGCGATCCGGTACAACAGCCGGCCGAGCGTCCAGGCACGGCCGTCGGGACCCTCGCCATGATAGGCGTTGACGTTCTGCCCGATCAGCGTGATCTCGCGAACGCCGTTGTCGGCGAGTTGAGTGACCTCGTCGACGATCCGCGCCACCGGGCGCGACATTTCGCTGCCGCGCGTGTACGGCACCACGCAGAAGGTGCAGAACTTGTCACAGCCCTCCTGCACGGTCACGAACGCCGAGACGCCGCGGGCGCGGATGGCCTCGCGGGTCGGCTTGGCCAGGAAGGCGAACTTGTCCTCGGCCGGGAATTCGGTTTCGATCGCCGGCTCGCCCCGGCCGGCGCGCGCCAGCAGCTCCGGCAGATGATGGTAGCTCTGCGGGCCGACCACGACGTCGACTGACGGCGCGCGCGCGATGATCTCCTGGCCCTCGGCCTGGGCCACGCAGCCGGCGACCGCAATCTGCATCATGCGGCCGGCTCTCGCGGCGTCCTCTTTCGCGACCCGCAGCCGCCCCAGCTCCGAATAGACCTTTTCGGATGCCTTCTCGCGGATGTGGCAGGTGTTGAGGATGACGAGATCGGCGGCGCCGGCATCGGCGGTCTCGACGAAGCCCGCACCGCCCAGCGTGTCCACCATGCGCTGGGCATCGTAGACATTCATCTGGCAGCCATAGGACTTGATGTGCAGCTTGCGCGGCGGCGTCATGAACCTTGCGTGCGGTCGGGAGCGCGCCAATGTCGGCGCGGGCCTCAGATATAGGCTAGACGGCCGAAAATCCAGCGAGCGGGGCGGCTTTCTCGCCGAGTCGGCTGAGAATGATTGGCAATTGCCGCATATCGTCAAAAACCAGCGTGGCGCCGGCGTCCCGCAGGCTGGCCGCATGGTCCGGCCGGCAATGGCTGCCGCCGTGGAACCCGAGCACGGTCATACCGGCGGCGGCGGCGCCTCGGATGCCGGCCGGGCTGTCCTCGACGACGACACAGGCCGAAGGCCTGGCCTTCATCTGTGCTGCGGCGAACAGGAACAGGTCGGGGGCCGGCTTGCCGTTCTCGACCTGCGAGGCCGAGAAGATGTGCGGGGCGAGACGTTCATAGAGGCGGGTGGCGCCGAGGCTCACGCGCATGCGCTGGTGCGAGCCGGAGGAGGCGACGCACACCGGGATATCGATGGAGTCCAGCGCGTCGGCAATCCCCTCGATGCTCTGCAGGTCCTGCTCGAAGGCGCGGAACAGGCGGTCCTGAAGCTTCGCGTTGAAATCGTCGGGCAGGCTGCGGCCGAGCTCAACCTCGACCTCCAACGTCGCCTGTTTCGACGAGCGGCCCAGGAAGCGATCGAAAACCTCATCTGCGGTGATCGGGTAGCCACATAGGCTGAGCACGTCGGCATGGGCCTGACAGGAGATCACCTCGCTGTCGACCAGCACGCCATCGCAATCGAAAATGACGAGATCGAGGTTCGAACCAGGCGTCGTGTCAGCCATTCGTCTCTTCGTCGAGAGGCACACAATACAGCTCGAGCCGGTGGTCGACGAGCTTGTAGCCGAGCTTGCGGGCGATCTCCGCCTGCAGCTTCTCGATTTCCTCCGAGGTGAACTCGATCACCTTGCCGTCGCGCAGGTTGATCAGGTGATCGTGGTGGCTGTCGCGCATCTGCTCGTAGCGGGCGCGGCCTTCGCGGAAGTCATGGCGCTCGATGATGCCGGCATCCTCGAACAGCTTCACGGTCCGATAGACGGTGGAAATCGAGATCTTGTCGTCGACCGCGACGCAGCGCCGATAGAGCTCTTCAACGTCGGGATGGTCGCTGGCTTCCGCAAGCACACGGGCAATAACCCGGCGTTGCTCGGTCATCCGCATGCCGGTGGCGGCGCAGCGCGCCTCGATCCCGGAGGAATTGAGCGCTGGCGTAGATTTTAAGGAGGTCATTGTGTCTCGCCTCAAGGATGCGCTTTCTGCCACCAAGTCCATGTTACGACAAGTCCCGGCGCATCAGAAGCGCATTCAACTGTTCCCCGCCAGGTTGCAGGTAATAGCGCTCGCGCCGGCCGACGGTCGCAAATCCGGCGCGTTCATAGAGTCGCCGGGCCGGCTGATTGTTTTCTTCCACTTCGAGAAAAACCGTCCGGACCCCGCGGCCTGCCAAGTGCCCGAGATGCAGCAGCAGCAGATCACGAGAAAAGCCGCGGCCGCGCTGATTTGGGTCAAGGGCGACCGACAAAATCTCGGCCTCGTCGGCGCCGATGCGCGAGACGATGAAGCCGATGATTTTGCGACCGAGTCGCAGTCGATGGGCCATCGTGTTGCGCTCGGCCAGCATCGACGCGAACTCGCCTTCGCCCCAGCCGCGGTGAAACGAGGCGGCGTGGATCTGGGCGAGCCGTGCGGCGTCGCGCGGCGAGGCCGCCTCCAACGCGGGCTTGTGGCGGCCGAGCCACCCGAAGAACAGGTTCATCAGCGGGTGGCCGTCTGCGCCGGTTCGAGCGGCAGGTTGGCCGGCGGCTTCACGTCGGGGGCGCGCAGATAGAACGGCCGGGCCGGCGCATGGGCTGGGTCGGCCGCAGCCCCGAGCCAGGCGACCCACGCGATGTCGGGAC
>JBARNF010000719.1:0-3275 GCA_049802835.1 Bradyrhizobium sp. | reverse complement strand
GCAGGATTTCCGCGTCCTGGTGGTGGCGAGCGATCCACTGCTGCCGACCGATGCGGCCGTGCGCGGCGCGATCGAACGGCTCGCCGCCGACCTCGCCAAGGCCGGTGCCAGCGTCACCCGGGAGAGTCCGCTGCTGCCCGACTTCGCCGGATCGAGCCGGCTCTACATGCACATGCTGCTGGCCTTCATCGGCGCCACCATGCCGCCGGAAGCCCATGCCGGCGCCAGCCAGGCGGCTGCGCAACTGCCCAAGGAGGCGACGAGCCTCACCGCGGAGCGCCTGCGCGGCATTGCGCTCAGCCATCGCGATTGGGTGCAGGCCAACGCGGCACGGGCGCGACTGCGCACACAATGGCGGACGCTGTTCGACGGCTTCGACGCCGTGATCTGTCCGATCATGCCGACGCCGGCCTATCCGCACGATCATTCGCCCGACCAGGAGCAGCGCCGCATCAGCATCGATGGCGTCGATCATTGCTACAGCGATCAGCTGGCGTGGCCCGGCATCGCCACCCTGCCCGGCCTGCCGGCGACCGCGATCCCGCTCGGCCTCGCGGACGGCCTGCCGGTCGGCGTGCAGATCGTCGGACCCTGGCTCGAGGACCGCACGCCGCTCAAGCTCGCCGAACTGATCGAGCGCGAATTCGGCGGCTTCGTGCCGCCGCAGCTGTTTGCGGACTGAACTCACTGCGTCACAACCGCCGTCATTCCGGGGCAAGGCCGCAGGCCTTGAACCCGGAATCTCGATATTGTCTTGCGTTCATTCCTAACAACCTTGGGATTCCGGGTTCAATCGTCAATGCGCAGCTGCTGCGCGCCGCGCCTTGCCGATTGCCGCGGAATGACGGTGGAAACGCAATTTTCGGCCCCGTGCAGTAGAACGAGCATCCGCTGTCCAACCAAGCGCCGGCCCGACTGGAGAGAGTTGCGTGCTCTGGCCACACCGTCATTGCGCACCGACGTGTCCGCCGAAACGGCGTAGGCGGAAGCAATCCAGACTGCGTCGGCGGAGGCAGACTGGATTGCTTCCCTTCGCCGCTTCGCTCGCAGTGACGTGTGGAAACATCGCGTGCACATGACGACCATTCACGTTTGAAACAGCTGGGCATGCGTCCGCAGTCCCGCGGCGCGTGACGCCCGGGTGATGCGGTCCGCATGTCCCTCGAAACATGCGAGGGCGCAGGGAAGGCCAGGTGCCGACTGGCACCCGTGGCCCCCGTGCGAAAAGAATGCACGGGGCAGGAACCACAGGTTCAGCCGGAGCAACCCGGCCTTCCCTGCGCGATGGTCTTCACGCTTATAGACAGGCTCCCTGGTGCGCCGGCTTGTTGGCCACCATTGCCCACGCGGCGCGTCAGCGCCGTCGTGAACGTAACACCAGCATCGGGGTGCCAGGACCCTGCCACTTCACGTCCGTGCCGTCTGCGCTCGTCAAGCGCCTCCGGTCGCGGCCACCGCAGCCCACCCCCACGTATCGTGACGACGCGTACGCCCCTCAGCATGAGGCGGGCTGGCGATACAAATCATGATTTCTGAAAAACAGCAACAAGAATATTTTGCACTGAAGGACTGGACGGGCAAATCGGCTTGATCACGCTCGCAAATTTCGCCGATTGGCGCAGGCTCCTCGCAGAGCGCCTCGAGCGATCAAGCGCACGTCGCATCACACCGATTGCCCGTCGGCCGACTCAGTGGCCGGGCACGCCGGAACTCCGCACACCGCCGTCATTGCGAGGCGCACTTGCGCCGACGTGTCCGCCGAAGCTCGAAAGGCGTAGGCTTCGCTTCGCTCGCAATGACGCGTTGAGGCACCGCTGCGTCGCCACCCACCATCGTCGTCCCGGCGAACGCCGGGACCCATACCGCGGAGTCTCTCGGGGAAGCACAACTATCAATCATCGTCTCATTGCGGCCGGTGGCTATGGGTCCCGGCGTTCGCCGGGACGACAGCGGTGGCTGGAGCGCAAGATCGTGCACACCCCTCACGCATCGAACATGATCACGCTGCGCAGGGTCTTGCCGGCCTTCATGTTGGCGAAGCCCTCGTTGATCTCCGACAGCTTCAGCTTGGCTGAGATCCAGTCTTCCAGATGCAGCTTGCCACGCAAATAGAACTCGATCAGCCGGGGCATGTCGACGCGGAAATGGTTGGAGCCCATCGACGAGCCCTGGATGCGGCGCTCGCGCAGGAAGTCGAAGCCGTGCAGCTCGATCTTCTGGCCGAACGGGATCATGCCGACGATGGTCGCGGTGCCGCCGGGCGCCAGCATCGCGAACGCCTGCTCGGCGGTCTCCTTGCGCCCGAGCACCTCGAAGGCGTGCTGCACGCCGCCCTTGGTGAGTTCGCGCACCTGAGCCACGACGTCGCCCCCGGCCGGATTGATGATGTCGGTGGCGCCCAGTTTCGTGGCGAGCTGCAGCTTGGCCGGATTGGTGTCGATGGCAATGATGCGCCCCGCGCCGGCGATCTCGGCGCCGTTGATCGCAGCCATGCCGACGCCGCCGCAGCCGATCACCGCGACGGTCTCACCGGCCGTCACCCGCGCCGTGTTGACCACGGCCCCATAGCCGGTGATGACGCCGCAGCCGATCAGCGCCGCGAGTTCCAGCGGCATGTCCCGGCGGATCTTCACGATCGCGTTCTCATGCACCAGCATCTGCTCGGCGAAGGACGAGAGATTGAGAAACTGATGCAGCTTCTCACTTCGTCGCCATGACAGCCGGTTGGAGGCGCCGGGCGGCATCTTCACGGTGGTGTCGGTGCACAGCACCGGCCGTCCCGTGGTGCAATTATCGCAGGTGCCGCAGAACACCGACAAACACGTGACGACGTGATCGCCCGGCTTCACATAGGTGACGTCGGAGCCGACCTGCTCGACGACTCCCGCGGATTCATGACCGAGCACCGCCGGCAGCGGATGCGGATACAGTCCCTCGATGAAGTGCAGATCGGAATGACACAGACCGGCGACCGCGGTGCGGATCAGCACCTCGCGCGGCCCCGGCTTGGGCACGCTGACGTCCTCGATCACCAGCGGCTTGTTGACCTCCATCAGCACGGCGGCTTTCATTCGCGTCCTCCCTGTCTTGTTTGTTTTGAGTTTACGTGGAGCTACGAACTCAGTGCACCCTCGCCCCCTGCGGGAGAGGGTGGCGGGCATGAGCGAAGCGAAATGTGCGCCGGGTGAGGGGTCTGCATCCGCGGAGACAGACCCCTCACCCGGCTCGCGCTCGCTTTGCTCTCGCGATCCACCCTCTCCCGCAAGGGGAGAGGG
>JBARNF010000718.1:0-19686 GCA_049802835.1 Bradyrhizobium sp. | reverse complement strand
GGCAGTGTCGCGTTGACCTCGCTTCGATCGGCGCACATCGTCCTCCGGGCGTGCGTCGCCTGCGGTGGAATCGGGCCATCTACTGCTGACGTCACCATTGTGCCGCGGCCGGATTGTCAGGGGCGATATAAGCCCTGACACGATGGATGTGCGGATCTCCGGCCCGGCGGCGGCATCTCCGTAGAACTACGGCCGTCATCGCCGCGGCGCCGGGCTTAGCGAACCTTCAATAAATGACAATACATGTTGTTACCTCCGGTTGCAGAACGAGCGCGAGCGGCGACCGCTCCCTGCTGCACCGGCCCGAAGGTTTCTCGCGCAGCAGGTTCCACGCATGAGCCCGGCATCCTCCGCAACCCATCCGCGACCCGATCCCGAGGCGGCGTCCGACGGCGCAGCCATCACGCCGGTCCGTGCCAGCGACACCGGCGCCGCCAGCCGCGCCGCCATCCAGGCCTGGACCGGAAAGGTGATCGCCGAGCAGATACACGCCAAGCCGCTGGGCGAAGCCTACCGCCATTGGCTCTACCATCGCGTCACCCGGCAGCCGCTGCTGCGCGACCTGTATTCGAAATCATTCTCCGCCTACGGCGATACGCTGCTGGCTCTCAAGGCCGGCGACGACCATGTGGTCGTGTCGCAGAGCGACAGCTACATACGGAGTCTCGGTCAGGACCTGCGCGGCGTGCGGATGTCCGAGCTCAAATTCGCGACCGCCAACAGCCTGCGTGAGATCTACGATCAATGTCTCAAGACCAGGCAGCCGGTCTACGCACGCTACATCTCGTCGCTGTCCGACCAGAATGCCTATTGGGAGGTCCTGGTGCTGCCGCTGGCGATGAAGAGCCAGAGCGAGCCCCTGTTCAGCATGAGCTTCGTCTCGATGCTGAGCGAGAAGATCGACGTGCTCCAGATTCTCTATGACCGATCGCCGGTCGGCATCGTGGCCGCCGTTCCGATCATGAACGGTCAGAACAAGACCGACGACGCGCGCATCCTGACCATGAACGCGAAGGCGCGGCAGATCCTGCGGCAGGACTCGGCGCGCCACCAGATTCACACGGTCGGCGAACTGATCAGATATGTCGGCGACAGCCTCGGCTGGACCGCGACCCAGACCGCGCTGGAAGGTAACGCCACACGAATCGACTACCGCAACGGCGATGGCGATCTGTTCTCGTTGACGATCGAAATCGTGAACCAGATCATCCTCATCGCCGTGGCCGAGCTCAACCGGCCCGAGATGTCCGAGAATTCCGAGACTCCCGAGGTCAAGACTGCGGGCCGCTTCGCCCGCATCCTGGGCCTCGGCTGAGCGCATGTCGAACCGCGCCGCGGCCCATCGCGCTGACGGTGCATTGGACTCGCGCCCGCAACGGGGCGGTCGCGCTCCCAGGATGGCGTTCGCTTGCCACCCGGCGCGTTGGAACGATAGAGGAGTTCAGTGCAGGGGCACCGCAATTGCTACCAGCCGGGGCTAGCGAGCACGCTAGTGCGCTCGGCGCACTAGCGTGGAGTTTTATGCAGTCCAGTATGCTCATAAGCAAACTGCTCGGATTGAGCCCTCGGCGATAGTGCAGGAAGTTGAAACATAAGACTGCCCAACCGCATGGGGCGCGTACTGTGCGACGAGTGGGGGCAGGTGCGGCGCCGGAGGGGCCTGTACTATTCCTTGTCTTCGAAGGACTGAGAAGACTCGTACCGCTCGACCGCACCTCATAGCGACTCAGGCCATCGCCTTGCGCGGTGGAAGACACGGAGTATCTGGAGTGTGTCGTCTACCAGCCGATACGGCACGATGTAGGGCGTTCGCGGGATCACGAGTTCGCGCGTTCCAGGCACGCGACCAAGTCGTCCCATTTCCGGGTGGCCGGAAAGCAGCGTCTCGACATTCCGGATGATATGGAGCGCGACACGCTGTGCTGCGGCCGGATCGTCCTGCGCGATGTAGGCTCTCAAGGCGACGAGATCGGCAATCGCCTCGGGCGACCAGACCGGAGTCATGACTCCTTTGAGACGGTCCGGGCCGTGCTCCCCGGCACTGGCTTCTCGGTCGCGCCGCCCCAGGATGCAACCCAGTCTCTGACCTCGTCGTGGGGGATGCTCTCGCCGCGATCGAGCGACGCGATGGCATGCTGGATGCCGTCCACCTGCGATTCATACATGTCGAGCGAGTCGTTGATCAGGTCGGCCGCGAGAACGGACCGACTGCGGCCCGTCGTCTTGGCCAGCCGTTCCAGCCGCTCGTTCACGCTGTCGTCGACGCGCACGGTCAAGGTAGTCGACGTCATGAGACGGTCCCTCTGCTGAGAAGCTCATTGAATATACGACTGGCATCAGAGCTGCGCAATTGCCGGCGATGGTCGGTCGCGAGAGGCCTCGCGGCGCAGATCGTAACGTCCGCTTGTTAGCGGCTGTCGTGCCCGACGGGCAATCCCCGCATCACGGCCATGCGCAAACTGCCGGTCGAGCCAGTTTGTCGCACGTCCCGGGCTTGCACCGTCGGGCAAATCAGGACGATGTTCTCGGCCATCCCGTTCGCGATGAAGAGGGGCGTTTCGGCCGATCGTCACGGAGCGTAGCAAGCGGGGAGCGGTGGACGTGTCGGGCTTGGGGCTTTCGCGCAAGCGGGCCGGCGAGCAAGCCTGGTGCGGACGGTCAAGTCGCGTGGTCCTGGCCTCCCGATGCTGAGGTCAAGTTTGTGCTGATGCGCTTGCGCATCGTGCAGATGATGGGGGCAAGACAGCCCGGTCCCCAGGGAGATCGCGAAGCAGCCGTTAAAACCAGCGCGCGGGGAGGGCCGGGTCGTCCGGCTGAACCGTGGTACCTGCCGCCTGCATTTTTTTCCGCAGGCGGGCCACGGACCTCAGTCGAGGTCCGGTCTTCCCCGCGCCCTCTCAGTTTTCGAGGGCAGTGTCGGCAGCATGACCTGGGCGCGGATGCGCCGCGGGGCTGCGGTGGGCTGTTTGGAAAAATTCGTGCAGTGGATGTGGTGGGGAGCGGGCGGGCGCGGATGCGTCGTGCGCGCTGGTCGTTGCGGTGCGCGTGGGTTGGGATGGCCTTGCTACAAACTCGGTGTCGTCCCGGGCCTGACCCGGGACCCATAACCACAGGGCGATGTGTGAGGCATGCAAGTGGCTCAGGATGTGCCCGACACGTCTGCCTGTGGTTATGGGTCCCGGATCTTCGCGCGCGAGGCGCGTTCGTCCGGGACGACGGCGGAGGGTGAGGCCGCGAGCGTCCGACAAACCTAATGTCGTCCCGGCCTCGAGCCGGGACCCATAACCACAGGGGCCCATGTGAGGCGCGCAAGTGGCTCAGGACGTGCCCAACACGTCTCCCTGGGGTTATGGGTCCCGGATCTTCGCACATGGCAACAATGCTGCGCATTGTCGCCACGTGCTCGTCCGGGACGACAATGGAGAATGAGGCGCGCGCGTGCCTCTCATGCTGAACTTGTTGCCAGCTAGCAGCGGCGCGAACTACTTCCTGATCCGCACGCCCTTGGTCGTGAAGCGCTGCGCACGCGGCTCGGGTCTGACAGGCCGCCGCGTGGTCGCGGCCTTGCCGGTGCCGGGGGGCTGATGCGCGGGCACCAATTGTTCTGGGCGAGAGCCGATCAAGTCGGCGCGGCCCATAGCGCGGAGCGCGTCGCGCAGCACCGGCCAGTTGTCCGGGTCGTGATAGCGCAAAAATGCCTTGTGCAGGCGGCGCTGCCGCAGGCCCTTGATGGCTTCGACCTTGTCGCTGCCGCCGCGGCGGACGCCGCGCAGCGGGTTGACGCCGGTGTGGTACATCGCGGTTGCGGTCGCCATCGGCGACGGCAGGAAGGTCTGCACTTGATCCGCGCGGTAGCGGTTGCGCTTCAGCCAGAGCGCGAGGTTCATCATGTCCTCGTCTGACGTGCCGGGATGGGCGGCGATGAAATACGGGATCAGATAGTACTTCTTGCCGGCCTCCTTGGCGGCGGCGTCGAACATCTCCTTGAAGCGGTCATAGCTGCCGATGCCCGGCTTCATCATCTTGTCGAGCGGGCCGCGCTCGGTATGCTCGGGCGCAATCTTCAGGTAACCGCCGACGTGATGCGTGACGAGCTCCTTGATGTAGGCGGGGCTCTCGACCGCGAGGTCGTAGCGCACGCCCGACGCCACCATCACCCGCTTGACGCCCTTGACCTCGCGCACCTTGCGATACAGCCGGATGAGATCGTCATGCGAGGTGTTGAGGTTCGGGCAGATCTCGGGAAACACGCAGGACGGCCTGCGGCAGGCGGCCTCGACCTTGGGGTCCTTGCACGCCATCCGGTACATGTTGGCGGTCGGGCCGCCGATGTCGGAGATCACGCCGGTGAAGCCCGGCGTCTTGTCTCTGATAAGCTCGATCTCCTGCAGGATCGAGGCTTCCGAGCGGCTCTGGATGATGCGGCCCTCGTGCTCGGTGATCGAGCAGAAGGTGCAGCCGCCGAAGCAGCCGCGCATGATCGTCACCGAGAACTTGATCATCTCCCACGCCGGGATCTTGGCGTCGCCATAGGACGGATGCGGCGCGCGGGCGTAGGGCAGATCGTAGACGCTATCCATCTCCGCCATGGTCAGCGGAATCGGCGGCGGGTTGAGCCAGAGGTCGCGGTCGCCATGGCGCTGCACCAGCGGACGCGCATTGCCGGGATTGCTCTCCCGGTGCAGCACGCGCGAGGCTCTCGCGTAAGCCTCCTTGTCCTGCTCGACCTGCTCGCAGGACGGCAGGCGGATGACGACGTTGCCCTTCTCGCGCGCGGCGCCTTCGTCGGCGGAGTCGAGATCGTCGGCATGCAGCTCGACAAAACCCTCGGGCACGCGGCGGAACAATGCGGTGCCGCGGATGAAGTCGAGCTCCTTCGGGGATTCGCCGGCGGCGATCCGGTGCGCGACCTCGATCACGGCGCGCTCGGCATTGCCGTAGAGCAGGATGTCGGCCTTGGCGTCGGCCAGCACCGAGCGGCGCACCTTGTCGGACCAGTAGTCGTAATGCGCGATCCGGCGCAGCGAGGCCTCGATGCCGCCGAGCACGACGGGGACGTCCTTGAACGCTTCGCGGCAGCGCTGCGCGTAGACCAGCGTGCAACGGTCCGGCCGCTTGCCGCCCTCGCCATGGGGCGTGTAGGCATCGTCGCTGCGGATGCGGCGGTCCGCGGTGTAGCGGTTGACCATGGAGTCCATGTTGCCGCCGGTGACGCCGAAGAACACGCGCGGTTTGCCCAGCGCCTTGAACGGCTCGGCCGAGTGCCAGTCGGGCTGCGAGATGATGCCGACGCGAAAGCCCTGCGCCTCGAGCAGCCGGCCGATGATCGCCATGCCGAACGAGGGGTGGTCGACATAGGCATCGCCCGTCACCAGCACGATGTCGCAATGGTCCCAGCCGAGCGCGTCCATCTCGGCGCGGCTCATGGGGAGGAACGGCGCCGGCTTCAGGCTCGCGCGGTGGCGCGGCCAGGAATTCAGCGGCTGGGCGGCGGGGAGGGCGATGTTCATGGCCCACGCATAAGGCCGTGGGCCTGTGAGTTCAACCAAGCCCCGCGCTGCAGGGGCGCCTCAGGGATCAATTTGTCCGGAATGGTTCCCGCGGGGTGGCGCGGGGGTCAGTCGAGCCCGTTCGCCTCGCGGGCCCGGCGCTTGAGCCAGCCCCGGCCGAACAGGACCAGCAGCGCGCCGGCGGCAAGGACGACCCACATCGACGGCATTTTCGAGCGCGCGCCGCCGCTGCCTTCGCCGACCGTCAGCGGCTGCATGCCGGGATCGCTCATCGAGACCAGCCGCGTGCTGGCGGAGTCGGTCATCGTGCCGCGCATCTCGGCGAGCGCCCTGGGCGGCGTCGGATCGGTCGCGAACAGCCTTCCCAGCCGCGAGCCACCGTCATCGCCCACGGTGTCGTCGCCCTGCGGCCGGTCCATCGCGGACTGCGCGGCATGGCTGGCCGACGGCAGCTGCGCGAACGAGTCCAGGTTCGACGGCCGGTGTTGCTTCGGCGCATGCTGCGCCATCCGCTCCGGCTTCTCGATCTTCTTCTGCTGCGGCAGGGCGACCCGCACCTGCGGCCGCGTATAGGAAGACTGGGTGATGGCCAGAACGCGATTCGACCAGGCCATGTAGGCCTTGCAGAGATCGTTGCAGTACTGCCCGTTGACGGTCTCGGTCTCCGCCGGTCCGGCCTGCACCGCGCCGGGGGCCGCAAGGACGATGGTCGAGACCAGCGCCGCAGCGGCGCCGACCTTTGGTATCGATCTCAATCGAGACATCACTGTCAAATGGCCGATCATCGCAATTTCCCCCGTCGCGGTTTCACGCCGTTTGAGAGATAACGACAGCGGCTCAGGTCGATAGTTGGATCAGATCGCGTCAACTTCCGGATTAGATGAGGTCAATTTGCTGATGCGAGGCGTTATCAAAGAGCAGCGGGCGCTGCTGTTCGACATCGACGGCACGCTGGCCGACACCGATGCGCTGCATATCGAGGCCTTCAACGCGGTATTCGGACCCTTTGGCCATGCGTTCGACCGCGCGCGTGCGGCACGCGAACTGCTCGGCCGGTCGAATGTGTCGATCGGAGCTGAATTTCTGCCGCATGAGCTGCCCGAGCGGCGCGCCGCAATCATGGCGCAGAAGGAGGCGGTGTTTCGCAGCCTGGCGGCCGGCGAGGTGCAGCCGCTGCCGGGCCTGATGGCGCTGCTCGATCATGCCGAGGCGGCGTCGATCCCGGTCGTCGCGGTGACCAACGCGCCGCGCGCCAATGCCGAGATGATCCTGCACGGGCTCGGCATTGCCGATCGGTTTCGCGCTGTGATCATCGGCGACGAACTGCCGCACGGCAAGCCGCATCCGTTGCCCTATCTCGAAGGCCTGCGCGCGGTGGGCGCCACGCCGGATCGCGCGGTCGCCTTCGAGGATTCGCGGGCCGGCATCACCGCGGCGACGGCCGCCGGCATCGCCACCATCGGCATGCGCAGCAATCTCGGCCATGACGAGCTGATCGCAGCCGGCGCGGCGATGACGGCGGCGGCGTTCGACGAGCCGGAGGTGCTGGCGCTGGTGACGTCACGGCTGGGAGGGGCCGCCTGAGTCGCCGGACCGCGGCGCGGGTTCAAACCGAGGAGACGGAATATTTCGGCGATGGTGGTCTTTGAAACGCCGCGGCCATGCCTAGCTCCTCGCCCGCCGACATCGAACGGCATGATCGCGCGCGGCGACAGCGTTGCGGCAGCAGCCGCGCCGGCCCCGCGCGACTTGGAGATCCCTCATGGACATCACCAGTCTGATCCAGCCGGCCCTCTGGGCCGGGGCGATCATTGCGCTGCTTGCTCTGCTGAAGCTTTCCAACGTCATCCGCTACATCCCCAACAGCCAGGTCGGAATCGTCGAGAAGCTGTGGGCGATCCGCGGCTCCGTCGCCGACGGCTTCATCGCGCTCAACGGCGAGGCCGGCTTCGAGCCCGATGTGCTGCGCGGCGGCCTGCACCTGTTCTTCCCCTTCATGTATCGCATCCAGCGCTCCGATTTGGTCACGGTCGGCCAGGGCAAGATTGCCTATGTGTTCGCGCGCGACGGCGCGCCGCTGGGCGCCTCGCAGGTGCTCGGCGCCAACGACACCGACGACAAGAGCGATTTCCAGGACGTGCGCCGCTTCCTGCTTGCCGGCGGCCAGAAGGGGCCGCAGCGCAAGGTCTTGCGCGAAGGCACCTATGCGATCAACACGACGCAGTTCGCGATCATCACCGACGAGCGGGTCTATGGATATGCCCTGAGCGAGCAGGAGCGCATCGTGCTCGACGCCATGCAACTGACGATCGCCGAGCGCTGGGGCTTCACGCCGGTCATCCTGGCGGCCGATCATGATCTGGTCGGCATCGTCACCGTGCATGACGGCCCGTCGCTGCCTCCGGGTGAGATCATCGCCCCGGAAGTCGGCACCGAGCTTCATGACCCTGCCACCTTCCACAACAATTTCCAGGAGCCCGAGAAATTCCTCGCCGCCGGCGGCCATCGCGGCCGCCAGCTGCAGGTCATCGTCGAGGGCACCTGGTACATCAACCGGCTGTTCGCCACGGTCGAGAACGTGCCGAAGACGATCATTCCGGTCGGCAATGTCGGCGTCGTGATCTTCTATACGGGGCCCCGCACCGCTGACGTCTCGGGCGAGCAGTATCGTCACGGCGAGCTGGTCAGCAACGGCAGCCGCGGCGTCTGGCGCGATCCGCTGCTGCCCGGCAAATACGCCTTCAATACCTATGCCGGCAAGATCGAGATCATCCCGACCGTCAACTTCATCCTGAAATGGGTGCGCGGCGAGGTCGGCGCGATGAAGCTCGACGAGAACCTGTCGGAAATCTCGCTGATCACCAAGGACGCGTTCGAGCCGACCCTGCCGCTCTCGGTGGTGATGCACATCGACTACAAGAAGGCCCCGATGATCATCCAGCGCTTCGGCGACGTGAAGAAGCTGGTCGAGCAGACGCTGGATCCCATGGTCAGCGCCTTCTTCAAGAACGTTGCACAGAAGATGACCCTGATCGAGCTGCTGCAGAACCGCGCCGCCATCCAGGGTGAATCGGCGGCCGAGATGAAGGTGAAGTTCGAAGGCTATTCGCTCGAGCTGCAGGAAGTCCTGATCGGAACGCCGCGGGCCGCGCCCGGCGATCAGACCATCGAGAACATCCTGATCCAGCTGCGCATGCGCCAGGTCGCGCGCGAGCAGGTCGAGACCTTCCAGGAGCAGGAGAAGGCCGCGATCCAGGAGCGCACGCTCAATGAGGCCAAGGCGACGGCGGCGGCGCAGGCCGCGCTGACGCAATCGCTGATCCAGATCAGGGTCAACGAGAACGAAGGTGCGGCCGCGCTGGCGCGTGCCCAGAAGGATGCCGAGACGCGCAAGGTGACGGCCGCGGCCGTCGGCGAGCAGTCGCGGCTGGAAGGCCAGGGCGAGGCCGATCGCGCGCTCGCGGTCGGTACCGCCAGCGCGCAGGCGACGAAGCTTGCAGTCGATGCCTATGGCGGGCCGGAGTTCAGGCTGGCCGAGCAGAACATTGCGAAGTTCGCGGAGGCGCTCACCAAGATCAACCAGCCGCTGGTGCCGCAATTCCTGATGTCGGGCGGGCAGGGGCAGGAGAGCGGAAATTCCGGGCTGATCCCGACAGCGATGCTGAGCGCGATGTTCGGCCGCATGATGCCGGAGGCGCTGGAACAGTTGAAGCGCGAGGCGCCGCGGACCGGGCGATGATGACGGAGGACAACTGAGCACGACGGCGGGGACGGCGGGGCTGACATGTTGCTGACATCAGGCAACAGCTTGCCGTCACCGCTCTCGCGCAATGGTCGCGGCGAACGTGGCCGATCTACTGGCCGCGATGAGACGAAGGTGAGACGCATGCGCAAATTGCTGATCGCGGCCGGTCCGTGGGAAGAGCCGTTCCGGTTGATGCTGCAATCCGATGAAGACGTATCGGCTGGCGAGCAGCGCCGCCGACGGACCGGCGGCGGGATGCGAGCCAAGCACGTCGATGGCCGCGGGTATGGTTCGCCGCGGCCGTTTCGCTGGGCACGGCCGTCGCGTGCCATGGCCGCCATCGTCGCAGGTTTGAAGGCGACGCTGTCCGCCTTGGTTCTGGCGGACAGCCAGCGCGGTCCACGCGAACGCGACGACGGCTTGCGGGACGTTTCCTCGGTTCCGCCGCGGCTGCGCCTCGTCAGCGATTGCGGCCGGGCGCTCGAAGCTCCGGCCGCGTCACCGATCGTGCCGAGCGCGATGTTTCAGGACGCGATGACGCCACGCCATCACGTCCGGTCCCTGCGCACGCCGGGCGCCAAGCGCCGCCGCCTGCGCTGGCGCTGATCGATCCGGAGTACGCAAACGAGAGGGTGTTCGCTTCAGGAGGTCAATCTGCAACATCCAGGCCGTTGTCTTCGCACCACTCGCGCAGCGCCGCGACCGTCGCCTCATCTCTGAACACATACCAGCGCTCCATCGCGCCGCGGCGCCTGAGCAGCGCCTCGAATTTCCCGAACGCTCCTCGCCGGTCGAAGATGTCGCGGACGTCCGCGTAGTCGTGTGGCAGATGGTCGCGTGCGAAATCGAGCGCGAGCGGCTTGCTGAGCCCGAGATCCCGCTTGCTGGGAACCGAAACGTATTTCCCAGTGTCTTCGATGTCGTCGGGCAGCACTTCCACGTCGTCGCCCACGCCGGAGCGCCAGTAGATCTTTCCAGTCTGACGGCAGACGAAGGCTTCGTTGTATCCGCCGCCGTTGAAGTCGACGAATTCGAGCGTGTCCTGGAGCTCCTGGAAGTTGACGGGCATCCGGTCGCGATCCGAAAATGGGGGAACGACGCACCAAGGCCCCATATCGAGTGGCGGTCGTCGACGTTCGGATTCATACGATGATCATGCCCGCCTCTCAAGCCGGTAGCGACCCAGGTGTCTCGATGTGGGTTGCTTGGTGCATGGGTGCCCTGCGGGCGCCGCTCGTCGCACGCCGCTTGTCCCGACCTCGGTGCCGTGAGATTGAAGCGCGGGTGCAAATGCATGCTGTGTTTGTCCTCCGCCTGAAGTCGGGATCGTCATGGTCTTATCGCGTTTCCTGCTCGCATCCGCTGCACTGCTGCTGACTACGGCCGTTCTCGCCGCCGACGCGCCCGGCGAGACCAAGGGCACGGTGCTGGAGCCGTCACCCGATAACCTCGCGCTGACTTGGGCAAACGCAAATCTGGTCCTGCCGGCAACGCTCGCCGGCGGGCGGCGCTGGGAGGGTCGTGCGGAGGATGCGCCTGACGTGATCGGCATTGCGCCGCTCGTCGTCGTGATGCATGGCTCGAGCGGCGTGGCTCCGGCGGTGAAGGAGTTTCAGGCCTGGCTCGCCGACGAACTCGGCGCAGCATCAGTTGCGCCCGACAGCCTCGCGATCCCCGACCGGTTGACCTACACGTCGCCGGTCGACGTGGCGACGTACGAGCGCGTCCATGCCTTGCGGCTGGCCGAGCTGGAAAACGCGTTGAAGGCCTCGCGCGACTGGAGCTGGGTCGACCGGCTGCGCGTGGTGCTGGCCGGCACCAGCGAGGGGGCGGTCGCGGTCGGCCGCTATGCCGGCAAGGACGCGGCGGCGCGCCTGATCTATTCGTGGTCGTGCGAGGACAACTACTTCGTCACCGCGCCGCGGCTCGGCATCGGGCCGAAAGAACCCGTCCTGAACGCGATCTCGGCACGCGATCCTTATTTCTCGGCGGCCAATCCCTGGAACAAGGATCGCGCCGTCACCGGTTCCTGTGCCGCGGCGCTCAAGGATGACCCGAAGGCGGAGGTCCTGGTGATCGATGCCGACGTGCACACCATCCTGAATCGGCCGGAGGTGCGGGACCGAACCGCTTCGTTCCTGCGCGGGGTCCTGAATCCGTAAGGCCGTTCCCTCGACCAACGTTCGGAGACCGCCAAGGTGCTGAGACTGCTCGTCCTCGAAGGCAACTCGCTGGCCGGCCGTCGCCGCTGGGCGGAGGTGGCGGGTCTCACTCCATCGGAAAGCTATGCCGACGTGCTGCGCGCGCTGGCGCCGGGCGTCGCGGTCGACGTCGCGACACCCGCCGACGCGGATGCGCGCCTGCCGCAGCCGCTTGACGCTTATCAGGGCGTCGTCATCACGGGCTCTGCGCTCAACATCTATCAACGTGAGCCCGAAGCGCTGCGCCAGATCGAACTGGTGCGCACGATCTATGCCGAGGGCGTGCCGATGTTCGGCTCGTGCTGGGGGCTGCAGCTCGCCACCGTTGCGGCCGGCGGCGAGGTGTCCCTCAATCCGGCGGGACGCGAGGTCGGCTTCGCGCGAAAGATCGCGCTGACCGAGGCGGGCCGCGCCCATCCGATGCATGCGGCGCGAACCACGGTGTTCGATGCGCCGGCCATCCACAGCGATATCGTCACGAAGCTGCCGCCGGATGCCGTGGTGACGGCGCGCAACGCCATGAGCGAGGTGCAGGCCGCCGAGATCAGGAGCGGCCGTGGCCGGTTCTGGGGCGTGCAGTATCATCCCGAATTCAGCCTGCAGGACATCGCCTGGGTGATCCGGCGCATCGGACAGCCATTGGTCGACGAAGGCTTCTTTGCTGATCTCGCCGAACTTGAGCGCTACGCCGCCGATCTCGCGACGCTGTATCGCGACCGCGCCCGACGCGACATCCTCTGGCGCCTCGGGCTCGATCAGGACGTGGCGAATGACGAACGGCGCCAGGCCGAGATCAGCAACTGGATCGCATCGCTCGACCGGCGCTGAAAGCCAATTGCCGTCGGCTCATTTCATGAACTGGATGATGAGCGGCGCCAGCGCCACGTTCATCAGTCCGACCAGCACCATCACGAGGCCTGCGATCGCGCCTTCCTCGCGGCCGATCTGGTGGGCGCGCGCCGTGCCGGCGCCATGCGCGCCGACGCCGAACAGCGCGCCCTTGGCCAGCGTCGAGCGCAGCGGCAGCCGCGCCAGCACGATGTCGCCGACCGCCGCGCCGATGATGCCGGTGAGCACGACGAACACGGCGGTGAGGTCGGGAATGCCGCCGATCTCGCCGGACACCTCCATCGCGAACGGCGTGCTGATCGAGCGCGGCAGCAGGCTCAGCCGCAATTCGCCGTCGATCCCGAGCAGATAGGCCAGCGCCCAGCTGGTCGCAACGGCGGTCAGGCTGCCCGCGACCATGCCGGCCAGCAACAGCTGCCAGCGACGGCGAATCAGCGCGCGCTGTTCATAGATCGGCACGGCGAAAGCGACCGTGGCTGGTCCGAGCAATGCCACCATCCAGTGTGTGCCGCGGATGTAGTCGCGATAGGAGACGTTGAGCGCGAGGGCTGCGATCATCAGCAGCGCCGGCGCGACCGCGAGCGGCATCAGCCACCAGCGAGGCCAGCGCTGGTGCACGCGCTTCGCCAGCAGATAGAGCAGGATCGTCGCCAGCGACCAGACCGCAGCCTGGACCAGCGGCTCATGCCACAGCGCGGCGGGAGTCATCACGGTCGGTCCAGCGGTAGCAGAGATCCACCGTGAGCGCGGTCACGCACATCACGGCGGCCGTGCTCACGACGATGAGGGCGAAGATCTTGAGGCCGAGCAGGCCGAACAGCTCGCGATGGTCGAGCAGCGCCAGCACCGCCGGCACGAAGAACAGCAGCATTTCGGTCAGCATCCAGTTGGCGCCGCGCCTCATGCTGGCGACCTTGAGTCCGCCGGCCAGGAACAGGACGAGCGCCAGTGCCATGCCGATGATGCCGCCGGGCAGCGGCAGGCCGGTCGTCCGCGCCAGCGCTTCGCCGGCGGCCCAGAATGCGCCGAGCAGGCCGATCTGCACCAGCCGGTTGCGGCGGAGCAGGCGCTGAAGCCGGATGGGAATGCTGCGGTGCATCATGGATGAGTCCAAAATCGGTTTCTGCAACATAGAATATGCGGCAATGCAGCATGGAGAAAATGAATTGATTGAATGATTATCAGTCGATTTCGGAATATGGTGTCCCATTATGGAACTCAGGACCCTGAAAACCTTCGTCGAGGTCGTCCGGCAGGGCGGCTTCTCCCAAGCCGCCAAGGTGGTGTTCGCCACGCAGTCGACCGTGAGCAAGGCGGTCAAGCAGCTCGAGGATGAACTCGGCCTGCCGCTGCTGGACCGGCTCGGCCATAAGAGCCGCATGACTGCAGCCGGCGAGATCGTCTATCGCCGCGCCATCCGGCTGCTCGCGGAGCGTGACGATCTGCAGGCGGAGCTCGAGGAACTGCGCGGGCTCAAGCGCGGCGTGCTGCGCCTCGGCCTGCCGCCGATCGGATCGAGCACGCTGTTCGCGCCGTTGTTCGCGCTCTATCGCCAGCTCTACCCGGAGATCGAGATCCGGCTGGTCGAGCACGGCAGCGACCGCTTGAGCGAGCTGCTCGCGGCGGGCGACATCGATTTCGCCGGCCTGCTGCCGCCGATCGCCGACGAATTCGTATCCCAGGTCGTGCGCCGCGAGCCGCTGATGGCGCTGGTCTCGGTCGATCATCCCTTGGCGCGGCGCGAGACGATCACGCTGGCCGAGTTGCGCGGCATGCCGTTCGTGCTGTTCGAGGCCGGCTTCGCGCTCAACCGCATCATCCGCGAAGCCTGCCAGCGCAACGGCTTCGAGCCGAACGTGGCGGCGCGCAGCACGCAGATCGACTTCATCGCCGAGCTGGCTGGCGCCGGGCTCGGCATCGCCTTCCTGCCGCGCATGATCGCGACCCAGCGCACGCAGGTGCCGATCAGTCTCGTTCTGCTCGACGAGCCCGGCACCGAATGGACCCTGGCCATGGCCTGGCGCCGCGGCGCCTATCTCTCGCCCGCTGCGGCGGCGTGGCTCAGGCTGGTGCGCGAGCGCGGCGGTGAGGCGTGATGCACGCCGCAGCCTCGCATCATGCGTCACGGGATCGATGACCTTCGCTGCGCGGAACCAGGGACGCGTTGAGGCGTTTCCGCCTGCTCCGAATGACTGCGGGCGTCCCGACGTGCCGCGAGATCATTTGTCCATCCGGAGGGGCAGGCATGTGTCGTTGGATCGCCTACCGCGGTGAGCGGACCGCGTTCGAGCATTATGTCACCGAGCCCGAGCACTCGCTGGTGACACAAAGTCTGCGCGCCCTGGAATCGACCGCAGGCACCAATGGTGATGGCTTCGGGCTTGGCTGGTACGGTGATCATCCCGAGCCGGGCCTCTATCGTGAGACACGGCCGGCGTGGTCGGACGAGAATCTGCGCTATCTCTGCCGGCACCTGCATTCGCATCTGTTCTTCGCACACGTGCGGGCTGCGACGGGCACGGCGGTGACGCGGCAGAACTGCCACCCTTTTGCCTGCGGGCGCTGGCTGTTCATGCACAACGGCTTTGTCGGCAGCTGGAACAGGCTGCGTCGCAAGATCGAGGCACTGATCCCGGATGCGCTGTATCCGTCGCGGCTCGGCACCACGGATTCGGAAGCCGTGTTCCTTGCCATGGTCGGCGCCGGAATCGACCAGGATCCGATCGGTGCGACCGCCAAGGTGTTGCGCGCGCTGTGTCAGCTCGTCAACGAGGACGGCCTGAGCGAGCACCTGCGCTTTACCTAGGCGTTGTCGAACGGCCACGATCTCTATGCGTTTCGTTTCGCCGTAAACGATCGTGCCAACTCGCTCTACTACCGCGAGGATGGCGATCAGGTGATCGCGGTGTCCGAGCCCTATGACAAAGAGCCAGACTGGATCGAGGTGCCCCCCGATCACGTGCTGGTCGCGCGTGCGTCGAGACCTGCCGAAATTGTTCCGCTGTTTGCCGCAGGGGCTGCCGGTTTCCAGGCGGAACGTAAGAGATCACAGAGGGTTGTCGGGGGTACATAGAAAATGGGAGCGTGATGATCCGCGATGTGCGGCATTTGTGGTGAAGTCAGATATTCCGGCCAGCCGTCGTTGTCGGCGCTCGGCCGCGTCAACGATGCGATGCAGGCGCGCGGGCCGGATGCGGCAGGCCTCTACGTGCAGGGCGCGATCGCGCTTGGCCATCTTCGCCTGAGCATCCTCGATCTCTCGGCGGCTGCGCAGCAACCGATGATCGACGCGGCGCTGGGCCTCGGCATCGCGTTCAACGGCTGCATCTATAATTTCCGCGAGTTGCGCTCCGAGCTGCAGGCCAAGGGCTATCGCTTCTTCTCCGACGGCGACACCGAGGTCATCCTGAAGGCCTATCATGCCTGGGGCAAAGCCTGCGTGCAGCGCTTCAAGGGCATGTTCGCGTTCGCGCTGTGGGAGCGCGACAGCGGGCGGGTCCTCCTCGCGCGCGACCGCCTCGGCATCAAGCCCCTTTACACCACCGAAGGACCCGGCTTCTTGCGCTTTGCTTCGTCGCTTCCGGCGTTGCTCGCGGCCGGCGACGTCGACACCTCGCTGGACCGAAACGCGCTGCATCACTTCTTCAGTTTTCACGCGGCCGTTCCCGCGCCGCGGACGATCCTCAATGGCGTGAAGAAGCTCGCCCCCGCGACGATGCTGACGATCGAGCCCGACGGCACGCAGCACCGCGAGCGCTACTGGCATTTCTCTGTCGGCGAGCAGCGCCCGACCGATCGTGCCATGAGCCAGGAGGAGTGGTCGGACGCGCTGCTCGACGCGATGACGGCAGCCGTCGACCGCCGCCGCGTTGCCGACGTGCCAGTGGGTGTGCTGCTGTCAGGCGGCCTGGATTCGTCGCTGCTGGTAGCGCTGCTGTCGAAGCTCGGCCACGATGACATCCGCACATTCTCCATTGGGTTCGACGCTGTCGGCGGGCATAGCGGCGATGAGTTCCGCTACTCCGACATGATCGCGCGAACGTTCGACACCAATCACGAGCAGATCAGGATCGGCGGCAACCGCGCGCTCGAGGCGTTGCCCCATGCCATCGCAGCGATGTCGGAGCCGATGGTCAGCCATGACGCGGTCGCGTTCCATCTCTTGTCCTCGGAGGTGGCCAAGCGCGTCAAGGTGGTGCAAAGCGGCCAGGGCGCCGACGAGGTATTCGGCGGCTACAGCTGGTATCCGGGCTTTCTGTCGGCCAACGATCCGGTGCATCAGTATCAGAGCGCCTATTTCGACTGGACGCATACGGATCTGCAACGGCTGCTGGCGCCGGAGCTGCTCGGCGACGACGTGAGCCTTGCATTCGTGGAGCGCTTCTTCAGAGACCGCAATGGTGCATCCGCGGTCGACAAGGTGCTGCAGATCGACACCGAAATCATGATGGTCGATGATCCCGTCAAGCGGGTCGACAACATGACCATGGCGTTCGGGCTGGAAGCCCGTGTGCCGTTTCTCGATCACGAGGTCGTGGAGCTTGCCGTGCGCATGCCGGCCGAGCTGAAGGTGAAGAACGGCGGCAAGCATATCCTGAGAGAGGCGGCGCGCCGGTGCGTGCCGGTAGAGGTGATCGACCGCCCGAAAGGCTACTTCCCGGTGCCGTCGCTGCGCTATCTGCGCGGGCCGTTCCTGGATTATGTGCGCGACGTGCTGAACTCGGACAAGGCGCGCGCACGCGGACTCTACCAGCGCGATTTCGTCGATCACATGCTGCAACACCCTGAAGCCGAGATGAGCCCGAAGGGGCATTCGCGGCTGTGGCAGGCGGCCCTGCTGGAAGCCTGGCTGCAGACCCACGGAATTTGAACAGAAACAGGATTGCCGAGATGGGTTTGGATCCAAGAATACTCGAAAAGCTGCGGCTGGGCTTGAGCGACGATGAGCATCGCCTGGTGATCCGTTCCGCCACCGGCGGCGAGCAAATCACCGAATATTCCTTCGGCATCGAGGAGGAATATTTCCTCGTCGATGCGCAGACGCGCGACGTCGCGATCCGCACGCCGGACGATCTGTTCGAGGCCGCCAACTGGTCGACCGGCGGACAGGCGATGCGGGAGATGCTGCAGGCGCAGCTCGAGGTCGCGACCAACGTGCATGTCGACGTCGGCGATGCGCGCGAGGAATTGAAGTTCCTGCGCCGCGAGGTCGCCAGCGTCGCGAGCCAGTACGGCCTGACGATCCTGGCCTGTTCGACGCATCCGACCGCGACGTGGCGTAGCTCGCAGCCGAGTCCGAAGCCGCGCTACGCCGAGATGATGGAGGATCTGCGCATCGTGGGCCAGCGCAACATGCTGTGCGGCATGCACGTGCATGTCCAGTTGCCGGATCCCGAGCTGCGCTTCATCGTGATGCGGGCGATGATTCCGTATATTCCGGTCTTCATCGCGTTGTCGGCCTCTTCACCGTTCTGGAATTCGCGCGAGACGGGACTGAAAGGCTATCGGCTCGCCGCCTATGACGAGCTGCCGCGGACGGGGTTGCCGGAGCTGTTCGCGTCCAAGCAGCAATTCGACCGTTACGTCGCGGCGCTGACGAAATCGGGCGCGGTGCCGAACGAGAGCCATGTCTGGTGGGCGATGCGGCCCTCGCTACGCCATCCGACCTTGGAATTGCGTGCACCCGACGTCTGCACCTCGGTGGATGATGCGGTGGCCATCGCTTCGCTGTATCGCGCGCTCGCCCGCCACCTCTATCTCAACCCGGACCTCGCCGACGCCGTCGGCAATGTCGAGCGCGCGATCGCGGTCGAGAACAAATGGCGGGCACAACGCTATGGCACTGACTGCATCTTCGTCACCGAGGATGGTCCGGTCACGGGCCAGGAGATCCTGAACCGGATGATTGCCGACGTGGCGCCGCATGCCGAGGACCTCGGCTGTCTCGCCGAGGTCGAGCGCTGCCGTACCATCATGCAGTTCGGCAGCTCCGCGGACTATCAGCTGCAGGCCTATCGGGAATCCGGCGGGCAGCTGTCGGCGGTCACGCAATGGATTGCGGCAGCGACCGTCTCGCGCGCCGAGCCGCCGCGCTCGCAGGTGCCGGTCGAGCCGGCCCAGTGAGGCCGGCTCAACGGCGCGACCTGGTGATGCGTCCGTCACGCGCAACGAGGCGGCCGTCCTTGTAGACGGCGCGTCCCCGGGGCACGCCGACCACCGCCTCGGGGACATGCTCGGAGCTGAGAGTAACGAAATCAGCGTGAGCGCCGACACGCAGGCCGTAGGCCGCGAGACGCAACGCCTTGGCGCCGGCATCGGTCACGAGGTCGAAGGCGACACGCAACTCGTCATCGATGTAGAAGCCTGAGCGGTAGCCGATCATCATGGCGCGGTTCAACAGATCGCCGTCGCCATAGGGCCACCAGGAATCGCGGATGTTGTCGTTGCCGCTGAACACGGTGACGCCGGCGGCACGCAGCAGAGCAACCGGCGGAAACGGCCGCGCGCCCGGCGCATTGGTCATGATGGCGACGCCGGATGTCGCCAGCACCTCGGCGATCGTCTTCAGCGCATCCGGCGGCAGATCGCCGAGCGCATAGGCGTGGCTGACCGCGACATGGCCCTGCATCCCAAGCGCGCGCGTGCGTGCCGCGATCTGCTCCAATTCGAACAGGCCGAGCATGCCGGCATCGTGGAGGTGAATGTCGACGTCGACACCGTGCCTGTGCGCTGTGCCGAACACGACGTCGAGATGCTTCTCGACATCGCGGTCGAAACTTGCGGGGTCGAGACCGCCGACCACGTTGGCGCCGAGCTTGATCGCCTCGTCGAGCAGCTCCGGCGTGCCCGGACTCTTGAGGATGCCGCTCTGCGGAAACGCGACGAGCTGGATCTCGATCAGGTCGCGATACGCCTCGCGCACGCGCAGGATGGTTTCCAGCGATTTGAGGCCGACCGAGCCGTCGACCATCACGTGGCTGCGCATCCGCGTCGTGCCGTGGCCGATGCAGAGATCGAGCTGGTTGCGGGCGCGCACGTCCATCGGCGCGGCCGCCGCCATGTTCTCGGCCTGGAACGTGACGCGCTGATGCACGTCGAAGCCGTTGGTGCACGGCTTGTGCGGCTTCCAGGCATCGCCATAAAAGCTGGTGTCGAGATGGATGTGACCTTCGACGAAGCCGGGCACGACCAGTGCGCCGCCGAGGTCGATCACCTCGCGTGCCTCCGGCCGCTCGGTCTCGGTGAGCAGACCGCTGATGCGGCCATTGTCGACCGTGATCGCATGGCGCGCGCCGCGGTCGAGCCGCGCATTGATGAACAGCTTGTCGACGGCCATGCGGATCCCTTTCGACCTGTCGGCCGGCATCGGAGCCGCTTGAGC
>JBARNF010000717.1:0-8245 GCA_049802835.1 Bradyrhizobium sp. | reverse complement strand
CATGACGGCTGCCTGGCTCGCCATCGCCCGAGCCACGTGCCGATGAACCCGCCCCGACGCGTCCCGGCCGAGCGCCATTGCGCACCTCGCGACTCGCTGATACCCGTTGCAATCGCTAATCGTTCGCATCTGTTGCCGGAGAGACCGCTTGAGAAGAACGAGACTTAGGTAATGTTATAACATTACATAATTCTCGACTTCGGCTAAATCTCGTCCCCGTCACCAATGAACGTAAGGCTTGGGGCGCGGGCGCCGGCGCAGTCGGAGCCCGCGGTGGGGAATCGGAATGAGAGTGCGAAACGTCTGGGGTTCGATATCGCTCGCGGGGCTGGTGGCGGCATGCTGGCCAGCCATGCCGATGGCCCAAGCTCAACAGGCCTCCAATCCGGCCGGGAGGCATGCGGCCGCCGACGTGCTGTTGCCGGACGTCACGGTCGATGCGCCGCGCGCACGACAGGCCGGCGCCGGTACGCCATCATCGAGCCGAACAGCCGCCCGGACCTCACGACCGGCACCACGACGCGCAGCGTCGCCGACAGCCGGGCCATCGGCCCCCTCCTCCGACGTGTCGGCGGCCACGCTGCTCAACAGCAACGCGACGCCCGCCAGCGGAAGCCGGCTTGGCCTCACGGTGCGCGAGGTGCCCGCCTCGCTCGAGGTGGTCGGCACTGATACGCTGCGCGAGCAGGGCTATCACTCGACGGTCGATGCGGTGAAAGGCGCGACCGGCGTGACCGCCGGCGATGCGCCGAACGACGTCGGCTTTGCGATGCGCGGCTTCCAGGGCAACCAGGTCAGCGTCCTCTACAACGGCATCAATATCGGACCGACCGGCTTCACCGCGCTGACGATGGAGACCTTCAATCTCGAACGCGTCGAGTTCCTCAAAGGCCCCTCCTCGCTGATCTCGGGCCAGGGCGCGGTCGGCGGCACCATCAATTTCGTGACCAAGGCGCCGCATACCGGTCCAGTCCGGAACGAGGCCTTCGTCGGCTTCGACCAGCGCGGCAGCTTCCGCAGCGGCTTCGGCTCGGGCGGCAGCACGACCGTCCAAGGGCTCGACTATCGCTTCGACATCAGCCGGTCCAAGGAGGTCGGCTTCATCGACGACACCGAGTTCAAGAACGCGCACGTCTCGGGTCAGCTCGACTACCGCCTGTCCGACAGCTTCAAGGCCTTCGTCGCGGCCGAGTTCAAGGACTACAAGGCCAAGCCCTATGAGGGCACGCCGCTGGTGCCGGCGACCTATAGCGGTGCGAATGCGACCAGCGGCATCGTCTCCGGCACCAAGACCTCCGCCTATAACGGCACCGATCTCGGGGCCGTCACCATCGATGGCCGCACGCTGTCGACCAACTACAACGTGATCGACGGCCACAAGACGATCAGGGAATCCTGGGCTCGTACCGGCTTCGAATGGGATCTGAGCGACGACGTCAAACTGAGAAGCCAAGTCTACAACTACAATGCCAGCCGTGACTGGTACAACAACGAGGTGTCGGCCTTCAACGCCGCCAGCAACATGGTGGATCGCGAGCGCTTCTTCGTCCACCACAACCACAACATGATCGGCAACACCACCGACGTCACCTGGAACGGCAGCATCTTCGGTCTGGCTAATCGCCTGGTCACCTCGGTCGAGAGCTCCCATACGGACTTCACGCGCCCCGGCGCTGCGACTTTTTTTCATGACACCGTACCGCTGGTCGGGTTCGACAGAGGCATCTTTGGCAGTCTGACGACGCAGTTGCAGACCGCCACCATCGACAGCGTCGCACTCAACCTCGAAAACCGGCTGAAGCTCACGAACAATTTCGCGCTGGTCGGCGGACTCCGCTACAATCCTTTCACGCTCGACCGCAACTCCATCGACAAGAATGGTGTCGTGAAGAGCGGCTTCCCCTATTCGACAAGCTGGCAGCCGGTCACCGGACGCATCGGCTATACGTGGGAGGCACTGCCGGGTACCACCTTCTACAGCCAATATGCGACCGCGACCGACATCTCGGCCGACAGCATCTTCCTGCTGAGCCCGACGCAGAACCTCGCTTTGTCCGATTCGCGCAGCTACGAGTCGGGCGTCAAGCAGCTGCTGTGGAGCGGTCGGGCGGAATGGACATTCTCTGCCTTCGACATCGCGCGCAACAACGTCTACAGCGCCCAGGCCGGCCAGCAGCTCAACCTCGCCGGCAAGGTGAAATCGCAGGGCATCGAGATCGCCGCTGCGGTCAGGCCGACGCCGGAGAGCAAACTGTGGGGTAACGTCGCCTATGTGCATGCACGCTACGCCGACTACGACCTCGCGGGCGGCGGCTCCTTCTCCGGCAACACGCCGCCCAACATCCCCGCGCTCATCGTCAATGGCGGCGGCTCCTACCGCTTCCTCAATCCCGGCTGGTGGCCGGTCGAGCTCGGCTTCTCGGTGCGCCATGTCGGCGACCGCTGGAGCACCGATGCCAACACCGTGAAGCTGCTCGCCCACACCACCGCCGACCTATTCGCCTTCATCGATCTGCCGAAGGTGCCGCTGTTCGCGACCGCGACCAGCACACGCCTGACGTTGCGGGTCCGCAACGTCACCGACAAGCGCTATGCGGCCTGGAGCGACCCGTTCTATCCCGACCAGATTTTCCTCGGCACGCCCCGCACCTACGAGGTCGAAGCCTCGTTCAAGTTCTGATTTCAGCATGATCCGGACGCTGATCCTCACGCACCGCTGGTTGAGCATCCCGCTCGGTCCGCTGTTCGTGCTGTGGTTCGCGACCGGGATCGTGATGCACTACGTGCCGTTCCCGGCGCAGACGGAGGCCGAGCGGTTCGCCGGGCTGGCGCCGATCGACCTCACCGCGCCTCTGCACAGCCCTGCGGAGGCGCTCGCCGCGAGTGGCATCGATCGTCCCGGCCGCATCCGACTGTTGCAGCGCGTGGACGGTCCGGTCTACGCGATCTCCACGGTCGACCGGAGCGTGGCCGTTCATGCCGACACGCTGGCCACGGCCGAGGTGACCAACCCAGACCTCGCGTTGTCCGTTGCCCGCGCCACGGCACAGCGGCGTGGAATCGACGCCACCGGCGCCGCCGTTGCAGCGCTCGCCACTTACGATCAGTGGACGGTGCCGAACCGGTTCGACGCGCATCGACCACTCCATCGGATCGCGCTCAACGATACCGATGGCACCGAGCTCTACGTCTCCTCCCCGACCGGCGAGGTCGTGCTGGACACCACACGCTTCGAACGCTCCTGGAACTATGTCGGCAGCATCGTCCATTGGATATATCCGACCGTGCTGCGCAGGGACTGGGCGGCCTGGGACGTCACGGTGTGGTGGCTGTCGCTGGCGGCTGTCGTCGCTGCCGTGACGGGCGCCCTGCTCGGCCCGATCAGGCTGAGACTGGGCAAGGCGCGGCTGTCATCGCGCTACCGGGGCTGGCACCTGTGGCATCACTGGGCCGGCCTGCTCTGCACGCAGTTCGTGCTGACATGGATCGTCAGCGGCTGGCTGTCGATGGATCATGGCCGGCTGTTCGCGACCGGCCATCTGACGGCCTCCGAACAGGAAGTCCTTATCGGCAAGCCGGACTGGACCGGTCTCACCGCATCGGCCCTCGTGGCCGTTCGCGGAGAAGTCCGCGAGATCGAGTGGTTTGCCTTCGGCGGCCGTATCCATCAGCGCGCCCGGCGAGCGCTGAGCCAGCAGCAGATCTCCGTGCTGGACGGCTCGGCGCTGCGGATCGTCGGCCGCTTGCTGCAGCCTGCCGATGTCAATGCGGCGACGGGCCGCCTTCGCGGCGATTGCGCGAGATCGGTCGACGTCGAGCCGGGCGACGATCATCCGTTCGCCTCTGACGTGCCGGATGCGCCGGTCTATCGCGTGGTCTGCGGCGACACCTGGTATCACGTCGACGCCGCCTCCGGCGCCGTGCTCGAGAAGCTCGATCCTTCCAGGCGCGCCTATCGCTGGCTCTATCAGGCGCTGCACACGTTGGACTTTCCGACTCTGCTCGCCTATCCGGCGCTGCGCACGCTGATCATCGTCGGCCTGTGCGCGCTCGGCCTGGCCTTCAGCATGACGGGCATGGTGATCGGCTGGCGGCGCCTGCGCGGGCTCGGCATCGCGCGTCGCCGCAAAGGTTAAATTAACGCGCGGTTAACGCAAATTTTTCGTTGTCTATAATCCGTCTTAAGGATTTGAGCCCAGTTATAGACAATGCAGAAAGCAGCCCGTGCACTCCGGGCAGGATTTGTGTTGTTTGATGAGGACATCCGCTGAAAAGCCTGAGGTGGTCGAGCTTCCGGCAGATCCGCCGGCGCTTGCACCGGCAAGTCACCGCCGGGCCGCGCAGCAGCGGGTGCGCGAGGCGCGTGACCGGTTAACGTCGACCTCGGGAACACGGCCGGCCTTCGATCGCGAGCTGTTGCGTCAATACGCCCAGACCCGGATCTCCGCCTCCTACATCGTGATGCTGCTGGTGGTCGCGACCGGGCTGATGCTGAGCGTCTGGCTCCACACGCTGGCGGCCGGCGCCTGGACGGCCGGGGTGCTCTGCATCCATGTTGCGATCGTCCGCAACTGCTCGAACTTCCTCGCCGACCAGCCGTCGCTGGCGGCGACGCGGCGCTGGCGCACGCGCTTCGTGCTGCTCGACCTGCTCTACGGCGTGTGCTGGATGGCGATCCTGATCCACCCCGCTTTGGCGGAGGTGTCCGGCACGCTGATGATGTTCCTGATGCTGCTGGTGATCGCCGTCTCCAGCATGCTCGCAGCGAATCTCCCGATGGCCGCCGTCGCCGTCACCGCGCCGATGACGGTCGCGATCACGCTCAGCCTCGCGCTGTCAGGCACGTTCGACAACTACCTGCTCGCCGGATTTGCGGTCGCAGCCGAGGGCTATTTCGTGCTTCTCGCCCATCAGTTGCATTCGACGACGCTCGCGACCCTCGAGGCGCGTGCCGAGAAGGACGCGCTGATCGGCGAGCTCGAGCAGGCCAAGGCGATTTCCGACGAGGCACGCTACCGCGCCGAGGCCGCCAATGTCGCGAAATCGCGTTTCCTCGCGCAGATGAGCCACGAACTGCGCACGCCGCTGAACGCCATCCTCGGCTTCTCCGAGGTGATGAAGAGCGAGATCTTCGGCACCCATGCCGTGCCGGTCTACAAGGAATATTCCGCCGACATCCACAATTCAGGCGTTCACCTGCTCAACCTGATCAACGAGATCCTCGACCTCTCGCGGATCGAGGCCGGCCGCTACGAGCTCAACGAGGAGGCCGTCGCGCTGGTGCACGTGATTGCCGACTGCCACCACCTCTTGAAGCTGCGCGCCACGAGCCGCGGTATCACCATTCACGAGGTGTTCGAGCAGAGCATGCCGCGGCTGTGGGCGGACGAGCGCGCGATCCGCCAGATCGTGCTCAACCTTCTGTCCAACGCGATCAAGTTCACGCCGCAGGGCGGCGACATCTGGCTGAAGGCCGGCTGGACGGCTTCTGGCGGGCAATATCTCAGCGTCAAGGACACCGGCTCCGGCATCCCCGAGAACGAGATCCCGATCGTGCTCGCCTCGTTCGGCCAAGGCTCGAACTCGATCAAGTCGGCCGAACAGGGTGCAGGACTCGGCCTGCCGATCGCCAAGAACCTGATCGAGATGCATGGCGGCACGTTCACGCTGAAATCCAAGGTCCGGATCGGCACCGAGGTGATCGTCACCTTCCCGCCGGAGCGGGTGATGTCGGCGCTCGCGCCGTTGTCCGACGAGGCGCCGCCATTGCAGCCGGAACCCACAACCCCGCCGCTCCAGGAGAAGCGGCGGCTTCGCAAACCCATCATGAATGCCGGAACGGGACTGTGAGATGATCGCACTTGCACGAGGGCGGCAGAACCTTTCACACTCGGACGATGAGCCAGGACACGCCGTGCATCGCCGTCTGCATCATCGACCCGAAAACGAAGCTCTGCTTCGGCTGTGGCCGCACGCTGCCGGAAATCGCGCGCTGGGGACGCATGCCGGGCGACGAGCGGCTGGCGCTGATGGAGCGGCTGGCCGCGCGCATGCACGACGCCGGCCTGCCCGCGATGACGCGCACACGCGGCTGAGCACATCGTTCAGGACTGGAGGCGCCGCATGAACAAGGTGGCGCTCGTCCTCGTCACCATGGTGCTCACCGCGGGCGCCGTGATCATCTACAAGGATCCCGAACAGGCCGCTCTCGCCAGCGACACCGTCTCGGAGGTGCTGCGCAGCCGGGCCCTCAGGGCGAAGGCGAGCCCACCGACCAACGCGGTCGAGATCGAGCGCATGAAGGGCGGCGAGTTCGCCCTGCGCGCCAAGATCAACGGCGTGACCGCACCCATGGTGGTCGACACCGGCGCCACCTCCGTCGTGCTGACCTACGAGACTGCCAAAGCGGCGGGGCTGCCACTCGAGCTGCTGGAATACGACGTCGACGTCGAGACCGCGGGCGGCCACACCAAGGCGGCACGGCTTACGCTGGACCGGCTCGCGATCGGCAAGCTAGTGGAACGCTCGGTGCCGGCGCTGGTCGTACCGCATGGCCAGATGAAGACCAACCTGCTCGGCATGAGCTTCCTCGACCGGTTGGAGCGTTGGGAAGTGCGCTCCGACCGGCTGATGCTGCACGGCTATCCCGACCGCAGCTGACGCGTCGCGCCGGCTGCCGATCATCCGGATCAACGCGAGTTGAAGGCGCGCCGGCGATGTCGACTTGCGCACCGGCGTCAGCGGCCGGATGATCACGCATCCGCCGCTTCAGGTCCCGAGGAGCATCATTTGGCCCTGCTCGATCGTCGCGCCTGGCTGTTGCTGGCCGGGGCTGCAACTCTGAGCCCACAATCTCCCGTCATGGCTGACACCCCGCCCCGTCCACCGATACGCCTCGCCCTCAACGAAAACCCGTTCGGGCCGTCGCCTCTGGCGATCGAGGCGATCAGGGCGGATCTCGCGGGTCTGGCCCGCTACACCGGCCGCGAGGTCGAGACACTCACAGCCGCGATCGCCGGGCGCGAGAACATTGCGGCGGACCAGATCGTGCTGGGCGAGAACCTCGACGTGCTCGGGCTGTATCTCTCCGCGCGAGGCGGAGCCGGTGGCGCGTTCGTCTACGCGGAGCCCGGCTACACGGCGCTGGTGGACGCGGTGCGGCCTGCCGGCGGCACCGTGATCGGCGTCCCGCTGAACGACCGCGCCGAAAACGACCTGCCGGCGATCGCCGCCGCCGTCGACGGCGGCACGCGCGCGGTCTACCTCGTCAACCCGCACAATCCATCGGGCACCGTCAGCGAGAGCGCGCTCTTCATCGACACCGTCCGCCAGCTGTCGATGCGCACGCTGGTGATCGTGGACGAGGCCTATCTCGAATTCGTGCCGGATTTCGCCACGCGCACGGTCGCCCCACTCGTGCGTGATGGCGCCAACGTGGCGGTGTTCCGGACCTTCTCGAAGATCTATGGACTCGCGAGTCTCGCGATCGGCTACACGCTGGCGCCGAAGGCGGTTGCCGCATCGCTGAAGCAGATCGGGATCGGCGCGTTCTTCGGGCTGAACCGGCTGAGCCTCGTGGCGGCCGCGGCAAGCCTCGATGATCGCGACTATGTGGCCTCCGTCCGCGCCAAGGTCGCGGCCGAGCGCGAGGCCTGGCACGCGCTGCTGCGCGAACGCAAGCGCCGCTTCAGCGCGTCGCAAGCCAATTTCGTGTTTTTCGATTGCGGTCGTCCGCATGCCGAAGCTGCCGCTATGCTTGCGGCGCGCGGCATCATGATCGGCCGCGCCCAGCCACATTTCGAAACCTGGCTGCGCGTCTCGATCGGCCTGCCGGAGGAGAATGCGATCGCGCGGCAGGCGATGGCGGAGCTGCTGCCGCCGATGTGACCCATTTCGGCGATCGTCAGCTCAAGCGACTGCGGCGGCCCCTTCGCGGTCCTCAACCATCGCGACGGCCTCCCGCAGGCCCTCGATGGCCTCCCGGATACCAACCAACCGTAGCTACGCCGTCGGAGCGAAGAACAAGACCCGGAGCAGATGCGTGTAGTCGGATTCGAACACCATGATCGCCACGAAGACCAACACCAGCAGCGGCGGCAGCAGGATCGCGTAGGTTAAGGCCAGCCGCTCCCAGGCCATGTGCATGAACACGGCGACGATCAGGCCAGCCTTCAACACCATGAACAGCAGGATCAGCGACCATCTGAGATAGCCCTGGAGGCCGAAATAGTCGACGAGGTACGAG
>JBARNF010000716.1:0-2307 GCA_049802835.1 Bradyrhizobium sp. | reverse complement strand
GGAAAGACCTCATCACCCACGGCTATCCCGTGCTGGCCCGCCATGGCGTGCCGTTCACGGTTTACGTGCCCACGGCATTTCCGGATGGGCTGGGCGAGGCTTGGTGGCTCGCCCTGGAGGCGGTGATCGCGCGCGAGGCGCGCATCAGCCTCGTGATCGACCATCGCGAGCAGCGCTTCAACGTGTTCACGCCGGCCGAAAAATACGAGCTGTTCGCCTATCTCTCGGGCTGGCTGCGCAAGCTGCCGCCGGCCGAGCTGTCGGTCGCGATTCGCGACCTCTGCTCGCGCCACTCGGTCGATCTGGCTGCACTGACGCGCGAGACGTCGATGGACTGGGCCGACATCGCGCGCCTCGCCGCCGATCCCAACGTCACGATCGGCAGCGCCACCGTGCATCATCACGCGCTGGCCAATCTCAAGGACGCCGACGCCGCCCGCGAGATCGCGATGGGCAAGGCGGTGCTGGAAACGGCGCTGCATCGCCCGGTCCGGCACATGGCATACCCGTTCGGCGATCGCGACAGCTTCCGCCGCAGTGATGCCGTGCTCGCGGAGCAGGCGGGCTTGGTCAGCGCGGCTTCCGCCATCGGCGGCGTCGCGCAGAGCGAGGGCGGCACCAATCTGCATGAGCTGCCGCGGATCGCCTGGGACGGCCGCTCCCGCTCGCTGCGGGCGTTACGCGTGCTGATGGCGGGCGTAACCCTGCCGAGAGCGAAAGCCGCACCGCCGGCCAGGCTCGATCTCAGTTGATCAGCCCGCCTGCTGTCGCTCCGGATCGGGGCGCAGCATCCAGCTCACGATCGGCATCGCCGGCAGCACCCAGCCGATTCCGACGACGACGTAATAGACCGCCTGCAGCCAGCCGGAGTTGGCGATGACGGGGAATTGCGCCATCACCATGCCCATCATCGACCAGGCGAAGGCGAGCAGCAGCAGCGCGACGGCGCCGATGAATTTGCGGGTGCGGATCGTCATGACGGGATTGTCAGCTTTGGCTCGGGGCGGCGCGGCTTGCGCGTGATTTCGCCGGGATTATAAGGGCCTGTCAGCCCCGGTTCAATCGAGCGTTCAACGTCCATGACCACGGTTCCCCGCACGAAAGATACTGCCGCGATCCGCATCTGGCTGCTCGTGGTGGCCGGCCTGATCGCGCTGATGGTGCTGGTCGGCGGCGCCACGCGGCTGACCGAATCCGGGCTGTCGATCGTCGAATGGAAGCCGGTCACCGGCACCCTGCCGCCGCTGTCGGAGCAGGCCTGGACCGACGCCTTCGCGGCCTACAAGACCATTCCGCAGTACCGGCAAATGAACGCCGGCATGACGCTGCACGCGTTCAAGACCATCTTCTGGTGGGAATGGAGCCACCGGCTGCTCGGCCGCGTCATCGGCATGGTCTATCTCGTCCCGTTCCTGTGGTTCCTGTGGCGCAGCGCCGTTGCGGGTCCGCTCGGCCGCCGGCTCTGGCTGATCTTCGGCCTCGGCGCGCTGCAGGGCGCGGTCGGTTGGTGGATGGTGGCCTCGGGGCTCACCGAGCGCACCGAAGTGTCGCAGGTCCGGCTGGCGACGCATCTCGCGCTGGCGCTCTTGATTTATGCTGCCATCGTCTGGACCTTGCGGCGGCTGTCGCCGCGCGAGGAGGGCGAGGTTCCCTTGCGCCTGCGGCTCACGGCCTGGGTGCTGGTCGGAATTACCTTCGTGCAGCTCTATCTCGGCGCGCTGGTCGCGGGCCTGCGCGCCGGCCTCGTCTACAACACCTGGCCTGATATCGACGGCGGCCTGATCCCGAAGGCGGCCAATCTGTGGATCCAGTCGCCGTGGTGGATCAATCTGTTCGAGAACGACCTGACGGTGCAGTTCATGCATCGCATGACGGCGTACACGCTGCTCGTGCTGGCGGCGTGGCACGCCTTCGACGTGATGCGCGCCGGCGCCGGACGGGCCGTCGTGCGCGGCGCCCACCGACTGCTCGCCGCCATCCTGGTGCAGGCCGTGCTCGGCATCCTCACCTTGCTGGCGTTGGTGCCGATCTCGCTGGCGCTGCTGCATCAGGGCACCGCGATCATCGTGCTGACATTCGCCGTGCTGCAGGCCGAACGGCTGTCGCCGCGGCGTGTCGCGGCCGTCGCCGTGCCGCAGGCGGCTGTTGCGGCGGGGTAGGCGCCCCACCTTCGTCATTGCGAGGAGCCGAAGGCGAATGACGTGGAGAGATCGAATTCTTTCCGGCGCGCTGTCGGCGGGCGCTCGTCCAGCGACCCCCGCTGTCGTCGCCCGGCTTGACCGGGCGATCCAGTATTCCAGAGACGCT
>JBARNF010000715.1:0-7279 GCA_049802835.1 Bradyrhizobium sp. | reverse complement strand
TTCGTTCGAGGACAGCCGCCCGGTGGTGGTCGCCGCCAGCGCATAGGTGGTATGGACGCGGTGGGTCTGCGGATGCACGTAGGTCGGCAGCGCGTCGGTGTAGGTCGATTTCAGCTTGGAGACCTGGCGCCATTCCAGGATCTTCCTTGCGAAATCGTGGCCCTGCTCGGCGAGGTCGTCGAGGATCGAGGCGGACGTCGACCACGCGCCGGTCTTGGTCTTGGTGCCGCCGGGAATGCCCATCTTGCCGAACAGGATGTCGCCGATCTGCTTCGGGCTGCCGACGTTGATCGGCTCGCCGGCAAGCTCCTGAAGCTCGGCTTCGACGCGCGCCGCCGTCTGGGCGAAATCGCCCGACAGGCGCGACAGCACCTGGCGGTCGATCGAGATGCCGCGCCGCTCCATGCGCGCCAGCACCGACACCAGCGGCCGTTCCAGCGTCTCATAGACCGCGGTCATGCGATCAGTCACCAGCCGCGGCTTCAGCACCCGCCACAGCCGATGAACAACGTCGGCCGCTTCGGCCGAATGCGCGGTGGCGCGGTCGATCGCGACCTGCTCGAAGGTCAGCTTGTTCCGGCCGCTGCCGATCAGGTCGCCTTCACTGATCATGGCGTGGCCGAGCACGTGTTCGGCCAGCGAATCGAGCTTTTGCGAGCCGCGTCCGGCATCCAGCGCGTAGCTCATCAGCTGCACGTCATCAGTGTTGGCCAGCGTGATGCCGGCCTGCGCCAGCATCACGGCCGTGAACTTGATGTTGAAGCCGATCTTGAGCAGGCCTGCCGATTCCAGGATGGGCTTCAGCGCAGCGAGCGCGTCACCTTGCTTGATCTGGTCGGGCGCGAGCCCGGCATCGAACAGGCCGCCGCCGTCGCCGGCCTGACGATGCGCCAGCGGGATGTAACAGGCGTCGTTGGACGCCAGCGCCAGCGCGATGCCGCACAGGCTGGCCTGCATCGGATCGATCGAGCTGGCCTTGACCTCGATCGTCACGCGGCCAAAGTCATGGATGCGGGCGAGCCATGCGTTCAGCTCGGGCAGGCTGCGGAGGGTCTGATATTTGTCGCGATCGATGCGCGCACTCTTCGCCGCCTCGGCCCGTGCCTCGGCCAGGCTTACGGGCGTGCCCTTGCTCATCGCGGACTTGTCGGTCCTGGCATCGCCGCCTCGTCTCCCTCCCCCGCTTGCGGGGGAGGGAGGGGTGGGGGCACTAGCGCCGGGCACGCCCCCGCCCGGATCGCTCTGGCGCGCGCTCGCGCTGCCAAGCGATCCGACCTCCCCCGCAGGCGTGGGAGGTGCACCGGCGCCACTCTTCAAATGCTCATCCGCCGACACATCGGCGGGATCGATCTGCGAATACTCGGCGACGCGGCGCGTCAGCGTCGTGAACTCCATCGCCTTGAGGAAGGCGATCAGCTTGCGCGGATCCGGCTCGTGCACCGCGAGGTCATCGAGCGGAACCTCGAGCGCGACCTTGTCGTCGAGCAGCACCAGCTGGCGCGAGATCCGCGCCTTCTCGGCATTCTCGATCAGCGCCTCGCGCCGCTTCGGCTGCTTGATCTCGGTCGCGCGCGACAGCAGGGCTTCGAGATCGCCATAGTCGGTGATCAGCTGCGCGGCGGTCTTGATGCCGATGCCCGGCACGCCCGGCACATTGTCGGTGGAATCGCCGGCCAGCGCCTGCACCTCGACCACCTTCTCGGGCGGCACGCCGAATTTCTCGATCACCTCGGCGATGCCGATGCGGCGATCCTTCATGGTGTCGTACATGGTGACGCAGTCGTTGACGAGCTGCATCAGATCCTTGTCGGAGGACACGATGGTGGTGGTGGCGCCGCGCTCGCAGGCGAGCCTTGCATAGGTCGCAATCAGGTCGTCGGCCTCGAAGCCGCCCTGCTCCAGGCAGGGCAGATCGAAGGCGTGCACGGCCTTCCGGATCAACGCGAATTGCGGGATCAGGTCATCCGGCGCCGGCGGCCGGTGCGCCTTGTAGTCGCCGTAGATCTTGTTGCGGAACGTGACCTCGGACTTGTCGAACACGATGGCGAGATGCGTCGGCCGGTCGGTCTCGGGCATGTCGCGCAACAGCTTCCACAGCATGTTGCAGAAGCCGAGCACGGCATTGACATTCAAACCATCGGACTTGCGGTTGAGCGGCGGCAGCGCGTGATAGGCGCGGAATATGTAGGACGAGCCGTCGACCAGGAACACATGGTCGCCCTTGACGGCCCCCTTGGCCGCGCCTTTGGCGGCAGCTGGCACGGGGGCGGCGGGGCTGGTGGCGGCGGCTTTCTCGGGGGCTTTGGGCATGGCGGCAATGTAGGGATTTTCGTCCGCATTGACAGCCGTGACGACGCCGTGCGCACTGGATTTTTCCGACCCTCAGTTCGGCGCAACGCAGCGGACCAGGAAGTCCATGACGGCCCGAATGAGGGGCGTGCGCCTGAGGTCGCGATGAACGACGAGCCAGATATCGCGGCTGATGTCCCCGCGGCCTTCGTCGCAGCGGACCAGGCCGGGATCGTGGTCGCCGAGAAAATGCGGCAGGGCGGCGAGGCCGAGGCCCGCCCGCGCCGCTGCGGCCTGGTTCTCGAGATCGCCGGTCTGGAACACGATCGCGCGCCGGCCGGCGACGGCTTTCAACCATTGCTGCTGGGGCGCCGAGTCCATGCTGGCATCGTAGGCGATGAATCCGAACGCATGCTGCGGCGTCTCCTTGAGATAGTGAGGCGCGCCATAGAGGCTGAAGCCGAATCGACCAACCTTGCGTGCGATCAGGCCGGGTTCGTCGGGACGCGACAGCCGCAGGGCAATGTCGGCTTCCCGGCGGTTGAGCGAGGCGATGCGCTTCTCGCCGATCAGCTTGATGGTGATGGCCGGATGCTGACGGTGCAGCTCGACCAGCCGTGGCGCGATCATCCTGTTGGCAAGCGTCGGTGGCGCGCTGATCGAGACCTCGCCCGCCAGACCCGGACGCGATGCGACCACGGTGCGCTCGATCGCGAAGGCGGCCTGCTCCATCGGACCGGCGGCCGCGGCAAGGCGGCGGCCGTCCTCGGTCAGGGCATAGGTCCGCGCGCGCCTGTCGACCAGCTTCAGTCTCGTGGCGCGCTCCAGTGCCGCGATGCGGCGCGCGACCGTGACATGGTCGACGCCGAGGGCGCGTGCGGCTGCCGACAGCGTGCCTTCGCGGGCGAGCATCAGGAAGTGATGGAGGTCGGTCCAGTCGATCTGCATGTTCAAATATTCACAATAGACGAGACAAGATGGGCAATTCCGCAGATCGATAACGCAGACCACAATGTCCCGATGCAGGCAACATGCATGGAGGCGGAGATGGCCGTTGTCGTTCGAGTGAAGGCGCCGGGTGGCGCAGAAAATCTGGTGCTGGAAACCGTCGAGCTGCCGGCGCCGCGGCCGGATGAGATCCGTCTGCGCCAGACCGCGATCGGTGTGAACTTTATCGACATCTATCAGCGCAGCGGTCTCTATCCGCTTCCGGACCGCGTTCCCGGTGTCGAAGGAGCGGGAGTCGTGACGGCGACGGGCGCTGACGTGACCGGCCTGTCCGTCGGCGACCGCGTCGCCTATGCCGGCGCGCCGGTGGGCGCCTATGCGTCAGAGCGAAATCTGCCGGCCTGGCGCGCGATGCCGCTGCCCGCCTCCGTTTCGGAAGCGCGCGCCGCATCGACCTTGCTGAAGGGCATCACCGCCGCGATGCTGCTCGGTCGAACCTATGCCGTCGGACCCGGAACGACGCTGTTGGTGCACAGTGCTGCCGGCGGGCTCGGCCAGGTGTTGACACGGCTGGCCCTGCTGCGCGGCGCGACCGTCATCGGCACGGTGAGCTCGGAGGCCAAGGCGGCGGTCGCGCGCGCCGCAGGTGCGCATCATCTGATCGTCGGGCGAGATGCGGACTTTGTCGATGCCGTCAGGCGGTTGACCGGCGGGCGCGGCGTCGACGTGGCCTATGACGGCGTCGGCGGCGGCACCCTGGCGCGAACGCTGGCCTGCGTCAGGCTGTTCGGAACGGTCGCCAGCATCGGTCAGTCTGCCGGTCCGATCCCAGACCTTGCCGTCGAGGAACTGGGGCCTCGGCGCAGCCTGTCCCTGGCACGCCCGAGCGTGATGGCCCATGTGAACGATGTCGCTGACTATCGCAGGGACGCCGAGATCGTTCTCACCGCACTGGCCGATGGCGAGCTCGGCGGTGATGGCACCGCCTATCCGCTTGCGCAGGCGGTCCAGGCGCATATCGATCTCGAAAGCGGCCGCAGTCGTGGCGCGCTCTATCTGGTGCCGTGATGGCCGGGCTATTCGGCCGGCTGCAGCGCGGCGCGCGGCTTCGGCGGCGCGATCCAGAACGCGATCGGGCGTTCGAACAGGAAGCGCGCGCCGACGCGCAGCGCAAGGCGCCAGATCAGGAGCGCGCCGAGCACGCCGGCGATGGTCACGAGCAGCGAGATCGTTCCGATGTCGGCGATCACTCCGGTCTTCAGCAGTACCGTGCGGGTCGCTGCCATCGGCAGGAAGAAGGCGAGATAGATCACGATCGAATGCTCGCCGCAGAAGCGCAGTGCGTTGAGAAGCTGGGCGCGTGCCAGCAGGGTGCCGGCGATGATGATGGCGACCGCGCCGGCATAGCCCAGCGCCAGCGAGACGACCGGCCATTCGCTGATGCCGAGGTCGACGAGGCCCTGGTTGATCACCGCCCAGGCGAGCAGTCCGGCGATGGCGAAAGCGGGGCGCGCCCGGGCGCGATCAGACAGCGCGAAGATGTAGGTCGCGAACAGGTAGCCGGAGTAGATGTAGACGAAGCGGGCACAGAACTCGTCGATCACGGTCCAGCCGGTGACGATGTGCGACATTTCGAGGCCGGCAGCGATGCCCCAGATCACGGGCGCCGGCGCCTTGCGTGTCAGCTTGATGACGACGAAGAAGATCGGCAGCAGGTAGATGAACCACAGCGTGCCGAACGGCTCGATGAAGGATTCGAGATAGAGATAGCCGGCATGGGGCCAGCCGCTTGCGGCGGCAAAGCCGGGGGCCTTGAAGCCGAACTGGATCGTCACCCACAGCGCGTAGAAATAGGCGAAATGCACCACCTTGCGGTCGAGATAGGTGCGCCAGTCGCGGTCGATCACCAGCGGCAGGAACAGCCCCGAAATCAGGAAGAAGTCCGGCATCCGGAACGGCTTGGCGAAGGCGACGACGGCATGCATGAAGCCGGTCTCGCGGGCCGCCAGCTCCACGCCGAGCACCGAATGCATCATCACGACCATGATGATGCAGATACCCTTGGCGTAGTCGACCCAGTCGATGCGCGCCTCGGTTCCGACCGTTTTCGGCGTGCCATTTGCGGTCATGCTGTCCCCCTTTGGCGCGGAGCTGCCGCATCTTCAGGCAGAGCCGTTAATACTCCCTGCTGTCATCCAAACGTCATGCCGTTTTCTAAATTCCCCTTGGACCGTAAATGGTTTAAGACGCGAAAGTATTAACCACGAAGGATGGGTTTCGATGCGAATTGCGATGATCGGCACGGGCTATGTGGGGCTGGTGTCCGGCGCCTGCTTCGCCGATTTCGGCCACCAGGTCACCTGCGTGGACAAGGACGAAAGCAAGATCGCCGCGCTTCATCGCGGAGAAATCCCGATCTTCGAGCCCGGGCTGGATGCGCTGGTCGCGGCCAACGTGAAGGCCAAGCGGCTCGATTTCACCACCGACCTCAAGCAGCCGGTCGCCGAGGCCGATGCGGTCTTCATCGCGGTCGGCACCCCGTCGCGCCGTGGCGACGGTCATGCCGACTTGTCCTATGTCTATGCCGCCGCGCGCGAGATCGCAGCGTCCCTGACCGGCTTCACGGTGGTGGTGACCAAGTCGACCGTGCCGGTCGGCACCGGAGACGAGGTCGAGCGCATCATCCGCGAGACCAATCCGGCGGCCGATGTCGTCGTCGCCTCCAATCCGGAATTCCTGCGCGAGGGTGCGGCGATCCGTGACTTCAAATGGCCTGACCGCATCGTTGTCGGCACCTCGGACGAGCGCGGCCGCAAGGTGCTCGGCGACATCTATCGTCCGCTGTCGCTGAACCAGGCGCCGATGATGTACACCGAGCGCCGCACCGCCGAGCTGATCAAATACGCCGCCAATGCGTTTCTCGCCACCAAGATCACCTTCATCAACGAGGTCGCCGACCTCGCCGAGAAGGTCGGCGCCGACGTCCAGGAAGTGGCGCGCGGCATCGGCTTGGATAACCGCATCGGCGCCAAGTTCCTGCATGCCGGTCCGGGGTTCGGCGGCTCCTGCTTCCCGAAGGACACGCGCGCGCTGATCAAGATCGCGCAGGACTACGACACGCAGCTGCGCATCGTGGAATCGGTGCTGGCCGTCAACGACAACCGCAAGCGTGCGATGGCGCGCAAGGTGGCGGCGGCCGTGGGCGGCAGCCTGCGCGGCAAGACGGTGGCGGTGCTCGGCCTCACCTTCAAGCCCGAAACCGACGACATGCGCGAAGCGCCGTCGATCCCGCTGGTGACGGGGCTGCTCGACATGGGCGCCAAGGTGCGCGCGCATGATCCCGTCGGCATCGAGCAGGCGAAGAAGGAATTGCCCGACATCGAATATTGCGATGATCCCTACGTCTGCGCCACCGGCGCCGATGCGATCGTGCTGGTCACGGAGTGGGTGCAGTACCGCGCCATGGACCTGGCCCGCTTGAAAGAGGTGATGGCGCATCCGGTCGTCGTCGACCTGCGCAACGTCTATCGCCCCGAGGAAATGGCCGAGCACGGCTTCATTTACGAGAGCATCGGCCGGCCGCCGGTGAAGGGGAACTAAGCACTTTATTGCTCCCTCCAGCGTTGCTCACGTGAGCAGACATTCTTAGAAGTTGGAATCGATCTCTTGCCGCGGTCAGGGTGCGCTCCCTCTCCCCGTTCTTACGGGGAGAGGGGTGGGGTGAGGGGCAAGCCGCACCCGTGATCCAAGTTGTGAGACCTGTACCCCCTCACCCGGATTGCATCTTCGAGGCAATCCGACCTCTCCCCGCAAGCGGGGAGAGGTGAGTATCGAGCCCGTCGCAAGACGTGGCGCATATCAGCCCCTCGCAGGAGAGGGCATCAGAGCCTGCGGCCCGACATTTGTCCCTTCGCTTCGACATACCGCTGCCCATCGACGCCGTGCTGGACGAACTGTCCGGGACGCTCGCGCGCAGCACCGCTGCCGTGCTGGTGGCGCCGCCGGGCGCCGGCAAGACCACGCGGGTGCCGCTGGCGCTGCT
>JBARNF010000714.1:0-4327 GCA_049802835.1 Bradyrhizobium sp. | reverse complement strand
ATGCGGATTCTGCGTGGTGGAATAGAGCGTAAAGCCCTCGTCCTCGGCGCGGAAATCGCCGAGCGCGGCGCGCGGCTCGATCGAATTGGCGGCGAGGCGGTTGTTGGCGAGGCGGAGCGACACCACGTGGCGCGCGCGGGCGAACGCCGCCTCGGTCGCCTGCGCGTCGCCGAACATGAGCGCGAACGACACGTTGCCGGAGTTTTCCTCCCACACCGCCGGGGCGCCGGGCTTCACCGCATCCTCGATCGAGATGACGGCCGGCAGGGGCTCGTAGTCGACCGCGACGAACTCGGCCGCCGCGCGCGCCTGCGCCAACGTTTCGGCGACGACGAAGGCCACGCGATCGCCGACCGCGCGCACCTTGTCGGAAGCGAGCAGCGGGCGCAGCGCGCGAAAACCCTTCGGCCCGCCCATGTCCTCCGGCATCGGCGCATGCAGGCGGCCCAACCCATCGGCGAGGGCGTCGGCGCCGGTGAGCACGGCGAGCACGCCCTCCGCCGCGGTGGCACGGGCGGTGTCGATGCCGCGAATGCGCGCATGGGCGTGCGGCGACATGACCACGACGCCATGGCACTGGCGCGGCAGGTCGATGTCGTCGACAAAACGCCCGCGCCCGGTAATGAAGCGCCGATCCTCAGTGCGCCGCACCGGCTGTCCGATCCCGAATTTGCTCACCCGTTCTCCCTCGACCTGCAGACCTCATGCCGGGCTGCGGCGCGCACGATGCCAAGCGCAACGGGTGGTCGTCCAGCGGCGATTTTCGTAGTCAAGGTATGCTCGGAGGTCGATTGAAATGGCCGCGGGCAAAATCCATGATCGCGGCAACGCCGTCCCGCCTTGCCGTCCTGTCCCACCGCGCAGTCCCGAGGAGTCTCGCATGAATCCCGTGCAACCCGTTCCGGAGACGCGCGGCGAGCCGCATATGCGTCGTTTCGACGAACAGCGCTGGCTTCTCGACAACGTCATCCGCGCCAACGGCATCGACTGGGACCAGCCGCGCTCGCTCTATCTCAACGCCCCGTGCGGGGTCGAGGCCAATGCGGATTTCGCCGGCATTCGCGAGCGGGTGAAGAAAATGGCCGATATCGGCCCCGCCTTTGCGGCGGTCGCCCGCCGCCGCGAGGCGAAGGGCAAGGTCGCCGAGGAGGCCGGCCGGACGGTCACGGCGCGCGACAACTACTTCATGGCGGCGATCCACTGGGCGGCGGCGCAATGGCCCTACGACGACAATAACGACGACAACCTCGCCTGCAACGCGAGAAAGCGCGCCTGTTACACCCGCTATGCGGCGCTCGCCGACCATCATGTCGAGGCGGCGTGGATCCCGTTCCGGGGCAAGGCGATCCCAGGCTGGCTCCACCTGCCGCCGGGCTATCGGGGCGGCCGCATTCCCGCGTTGATCGCGGTCCCCGGCATGGACAGCTTCAAGGAGGGCCAGGTCGCACTCTATGGCGACCGCTGGCTCAATCGCGGCATGGCGGTGCTGGCGGTCGACGGGCCCGGCCAATACGAAGCGCCGATGCTCGGCCTTTATTTCAGCACCGATGCCTGGGCCGAAGCCGGGCCGGCCCTCTACGACTGGCTCGCGGCGCGGATGGAGGTTGATCCCGCCCGCATCGGCGTTTCCGGGCAGAGCTTCGGCTCGTTCTTCGCCACCATCCTCGCCGCGCACGAGCCGCGCATCCGCGCCTGCGCGGTAATGTCGGTGTGCCACGAGCCGGGCGGCGAGACGATCTTCCAGCAGGCGTCCCCCACCTTCAAGAAGCGCTTCATGTACATGTCGGGCATCACCGACGAAGCCGAGTTCGACGCCTTCCGCAAAACCATCACCTGGGAAGGCCACGCAGAGAAGCTTCGCGTGCCTTACCTCTGCGTCGCCGGGGAGGCGGACGAACTCTCCCCGCTCGTGCACTCGCACCGGTTGGTCGATGCGGTGGCGGGACCGAAGCAGATGGTGGTCTACCAGGACTCGCGCCATTCGGTCGGCAACGTGCCGGCGGCCAATCTCGGACCGTTTCCCCCGGCGCTGGTGGCGGACTGGATGGCCGACCGCCTCGCCGGAAAACCGTTTGCGAGCGAGCGCTGGTACGTGACCGCGAGCGGGGCGATCGACCGCATGCCGCTGTGACGCGGCGCATGGAAGGGGGGCGCGGAAGGGGGGCGCGGAGGGGTGGTGGACCGGACGTGCGGAAGGAATGCGAAAGGGCTGCTCGACCAGACGCGCGGACGAGAGGTGCGAAAGGGCCGTGGACGAGATGTGCGGAAGGGGTAGACCGGGGAGGGGCGGGGCTTTATATCAACCCGGCGCCGGTGCGCCGGCCGCACCCTGTGGACCGGAACGCGACATTCGCCGTCCGGCTCGCGGTGGGGGATAGTTCAACGGTAGAACAGCGGACTCTGACTCCGTTAATCTAGGTTCGAATCCTAGTCCCCCAGCCAGAAAAATTCGCGTTCTCAAACAACTGCTTAGCCGGTCAGGCAATAGCCGCATTAAGCCTGCGTTCGACAACGGCACCGAGATCGGACGCCTATTTGACCGGTCACCGCTGCTGCTTTGGGCCAATTGCGCAGAAGCGCCCACGGTCAACTCTTCCCGGCGCATCCGCATGGGTGTATTTTTTAGCTTCGAAAGGCACACGCTGGAGTTTCGAGGCCGACGGGAAGTCGGGGTGCCTTCAACCCGGTCGGTCATCAAGCGCCCATGAATCGAGCACAGGGGAGCGCACTCCGCGACGGCCTCTGTTACGCCGCCCTCACGATCCTGGTGTGGGGCGTGAATGCGCTGCAGCGCGGCCTGTGGCAAGACGACGTAAAAGCCCTGGGCAAGGCGTTCGAGCGCTCGTTAAGCGGCGATTATTTCAGCGCGCTATTCGATCCCGACACCAGTCCGTTGCGACGCTTGACGGTCCTCCCTTCGGCGATCGCGAATGCCACACCACAGCCGATCTGGGCGCTGCAGGTCCTTTGCGGTGCGGTCTGGCTTGCGCAGGGCCTGCTCGCGGGGTGGATCGTCGGTCTCCTGTTGCCCGGCCGGCGCTGGACACGGTTCGTCGTGGTCTGTTTGACGCTGACGGCGACGAGCGACCTTATGACCGGCAGCATGGTCATGCTGACGTACAACGTCGCGGTACTCCTCGTTCTTGCCGCAGTCGGTTGCGCCCTGATCTGGGTCGGCCGCGGTCGGATCGTTGCATTGATAGCATCATCAATGCTGTTGGCGTGTTCCCTCCTGACGATGGAAGTCGCCCTGCCGGCCGTACCGTTCCTTGCCTTGCTATTCGTCGGCTTGGGCGGCTGGCGTCCCACACCCCGTGTCGGCGGCCTGCTGGTCGCATGGGGAATCATCCTCGTTCCGATCGCCATCGTCGAGTTTTCCTTCCTGCTCGATCCGACGAGCTATGCGGCTATGGCCCTGGTTCCGCCGTCGAAGCACGTGCTCGTGACGACGATGATGCTATGGCTCGAAAACTTCGCGCCGTGGCGTTGGCCGTTCGCGCGGCCAGAGTGGTATGCGCGCCCGAGCGCGGTCATACCGACTGTATGGATGGCGGCCGGCTCGCTGTTGGCCGCATCGCTCTTTCTGCTTCGCGTCGCTAAGAAGAACGACGATGCCGGATCCGAGGACGGTCCTCGCAGCGTTCGTCTGGCGGTTTTATTCGTGACGATGGCGCTGGCGGCGAATGCCGCCTATGCCTTCGTGTGGTTCTCCGAGATCCACTACCGGACCCACATTCTGTCACGCGTATGGGCGTCGATGGCGATCGGCATCCTCGCCGGTTGGGCCGGTATGCGAGGGCCGGGCCTGCGGGGGGCGGCGGCCGCGCTTGTGACGATATTCGTCTTCTTTGGTACCTGGGGAGGAATCGAACGCCAGGATTTCTTTCTCGCCAGCTGGCGAGGGCATCAGCGCGAGCTCGCATCGATTCTGAATGCAGCGCCTTCGCTTCGTCCCGGAACTGCCGTGATCCTTCGCAGTACTGCGACGTCAGGACGCTACCTGGCAACGGAAGCTGGTTACCTCACGCGGCACTGGCTGCGGCTTCTATACAACGATCCGAGGCTGCGTACGTTTCGGCTGAATCCGGAGCGCGGAAGCGGTTGCAAACCCACCGCCGGCGGCATCGACTGCTGGCTCGAAGGGGAGGCCAGGTGCTTCGCAAACCAGACGTGCGAGCCGACCCGCTTTCAATTCGAGGATCTGGTGGTCATGGACTACGACTCGAGTTCCGGGACCTGGCAACTCGTCCCTTCGCTCAGTGACGATCCCCTCACGCGCGGCTATGATAGCGAGGCCGAACGCTATCGCCCCGAGAACCGGATCGTC
>JBARNF010000713.1:0-7530 GCA_049802835.1 Bradyrhizobium sp. | reverse complement strand
GGCACCGTGTTCTGATCGGATTCATTCGGAGTTACGGCTATGGAAACCTCTAAGATTCGCAAACGGATGCCTGTCTCCACGCTCTTCGATCCGAAGATCGTGCTGCCGGCCATCGGCCAGGCCTTCGTCAAGCTCAATCCGGCGACTCTGATCAAGAATCCGGTGATCTTTGTGCTTGAGATCGTCACCGTGCTGGTCACCGTGCTGTTGGTGCGCGACTTGGTCCAGCATGCCGAGGGTCTCCGTTTCACCTTCCAGATCGTGCTCTGGCTGTGGTTCACCGTGTTGTTCGCCAACTTCGCCGAAGCGGTCGCCGAAGGCCGTGGCAAGGCGCAGGCGGAGTCGCTACGCAAGACCCGCACCGAGAGCCAGGCCAAGCTGCTGACGGGCACGAGCCCGACGGACCGCACATTCAAGCTCGTGCCGGGCACGAGCCTGAAGGTCGGCGACATCGTGCTGGTCGAGGCCGGTGACACGATCCCGTCCGATGGCGAGGTGATCGAAGGCGTTGCCTCCGTGAACGAGGCCGCCATCACCGGCGAGTCGGCGCCCGTGATCCGCGAATCCGGCGGCGACCGCTCGGCGGTGACCGGCGGCACGCAGGTGCTGTCCGACTGGATCCGCGTGCGCATCACGGCCGCCCAAGGCTCGACCTTCATCGACCGCATGATCAAGCTGGTCGAGGGCGCCGAGCGGCAGAAGACGCCGAACGAGATCGCGCTCAACATCCTGCTCGCGGGCCTCACCATCATCTTCGTGTTCGCGACCGTGACCATTCCGAGCTACGCGGCCTATGCCGGCGGCTCGATCTCGGTGGTGGTGCTGGTGGCGTTGTTCGTGACGTTGATCCCAACCACGATCGGCGCGCTGCTGTCGGCGATCGGCATCGCCGGCATGGACCGCCTGGTGCGCTTCAACGTGCTGGCGATGTCCGGCCGCGCCGTCGAGGCTGCCGGCGACGTCGATACGTTGCTGCTCGACAAGACCGGCACCATCACGCTCGGCAATCGTCAGGCAACCGCATTCCGTCCCGTCAGGGGCGTGAGCGAGCAGGAGCTCGCTGACGCGGCCCAGCTTGCTTCGCTTGCCGACGAGACGCCGGAGGGCCGTTCCATCGTGGTGCTGGCCAAGGAGAAATACGGCATCCGCGGCCGCGACATGGCCGAGCTCGGCGCCACCTTCGTGCCGTTCACGGCGCAGACCCGCATGAGCGGCGTCGATGCCGGCGGCTCGTCCGTGCGCAAGGGGGCGGTCGATGCCATCCTGGCCCATGTCGGCGGCGGCGCGACCCAGGTCGCCTCCGGCAACACGGTCCGTGCGATCCAGCCGGCCGAGAGCGAGATGGTGCGGGAGGTCCGCGCCATCTCCGACGAGATCGCCAAGACCGGCGGCACGCCGCTCGCGGTGGCGAAAGATGGCCGGCTGCTCGGCGTCGTCCAGCTCAAGGACATCGTCAAGGGCGGCATCCGCGAGCGCTTCGCCGAGCTGCGCCGGATGGGCATCCGCACCATCATGATCACCGGCGACAATCCGATGACCGCGGCTGCGATCGCCGCAGAAGCCGGCGTCGACGACTTCCTCGCCCAGGCCACGCCCGAGGACAAGCTCAAGCTGATCCGCGACGAGCAGGCCAAGGGCAAGCTGGTCGCCATGTGCGGCGACGGCACCAACGACGCGCCGGCGCTGGCGCAGGCCGATGTCGGTGTCGCCATGAACACCGGCACGCAGGCGGCGCGCGAGGCCGGCAACATGGTCGATCTCGACTCCAACCCGACCAAGCTGATCGAGGTGGTGGAGATCGGCAAGCAGCTCTTGATGACGCGCGGCGCGCTGACGACGTTCTCGATCGCCAACGACGTCGCCAAATATTTCGCGATCATCCCGGCGATGTTCCTGACGTTCTACCCGCAGCTCAACGTGCTGAACGTCATGAACCTGGCGAGCCCGCAGAGCGCGATCCTGTCGGCGATCATCTTCAACGCGCTGATCATCATCGCGCTGATCCCGCTGTCCTTGAAGGGCGTGGCCTACCGCGCCATCGGCGCCGGCGCGCTGCTCGGCCGCAATCTGACGATCTACGGCCTGGGCGGGCTCATCATTCCCTTCATCGGCATCAAGGCGATCGATCTCATCGTGAACGCCTTGCATCTGGCTTGACACCACAACTGCCGTCATTGCGAGGAGCGTAGCGACGAAGCAATCCAGGCTGCCACAACCTGAAGATTCTGGATTGCTTCGCTGCGCTCGCAATGACGGAAGAGAAACCGGAGACTCCCATGCTCAAAGAAATCCGACCCGCCATCCTCGTCCTGCTCGCACTCACTCTGATCACCGGGCTTGCCTATCCGCTCGCGATGACCGGCATTGCCGGCGTCGTCTTCCCCGCCCAGGCCGAAGGCAGCCTGATGATGCGGGACGGTCAGGTGATCGGCTCGCGCCTGATCGGCCAGGAGTTCAAGGACGACAAATATTTCCACGGCCGTCCGTCGGCGACGTCGGCGGCCGATCCGAACGATGCGACGAAGACCGTGCCGGCGCCGTACAACGCCGCCAACTCGTCGGGCTCCAATCTTGGGCCGACCAGCAAGGCGCTGGCTGACCGCCTCAAGGAGGATGTCGACAAGCTCAAGGCGGAAAACTCCGCGCAGGCGGTGCCGGTCGATCTGGTGACGACCTCGGCAAGCGGGCTCGATCCGGACATCTCGCCGGAGGCGGCGCTGTTCCAGGTGCCGCGGGTGGCCAAGGCGCGGAGCCTGCCGGAAGCCAGCGTCCGGACCTTGGTCACGCAGCATACGCAGGGCCGTCTGCTCGGGCTGCTCGGCGAACCCCGCGTCAACGTGCTCGCGCTCAACCTGGCGCTCGATGCCGCCAAGGCGCAGTGAGGACACGCGCCTCTCCGCTCTTGGCGCTGGGGGAACCTTGTCTATAATGCCGCATGGCCAGTCTTCGCCGCGACTCCGATCATAGGCCCTCGCCGGACGCGCTGCTTGCGGCAGTCCAGCGCGAGGAAAGCCCGGTCGGCAAGCTCAAGATCTTCGTCGGCGCCGCCCCCGGCGTCGGCAAGACCTATGAGATGCTGTCGAGCGCGCATGCCAAGATGAAGGCCGGCATCGATGTCGTGGTCGGCTTCGTCGAGACCCATGGACGTGCCGAGACCGAGGCGCTGGTACGCGGCCTCGAAATGATTCCGCGCAAGCGCATCACCTACAAGGACCAGATCGTCGAGGAGATGGATCTGGATGCCGTGATCGCGCGCCGCCCGAAGCTTGCGATCGTCGACGAGCTCGCCCACACCAACGCCGCCGGCAGCCGTCACCCCAAGCGCTATCTCGACGTCGAGGAGCTGCTGTCGCACGGCATCGACGTCTACACGGCGGTCAACGTCCAGCACATCGAGAGCCTCAACGACGTCGTCGCCCAGATCACCCATGTCCGTGTGCGCGAGACCGTGCCGGATTCGATCTTCGATCGCGCCGACGCCATCGAGCTGATCGATCTCACGCCCGATGACCTGATCCAGCGGCTGAAGGAGGGCAAGGTCTATGTGCCCAAGCAGGCCGAGCGTGCGCTGGAGCATTATTTCTCGCCGGGCAATCTGACCGCATTGCGCGAGCTGGCGCTGCGCCGCACGGCCGAGCGGGTCGACGAGCAACTGCTCGACCACATGCAGGCCAACGCCATCGCCGGCCCCTGGGCGGCCGGCGAGCGGATCCTCGTCTGCGTGTCGGAGGATCCGCGCGCGACCGGGCTGGTGCGCTACACCAAGCGGCTCGCTGACCGTGTCCATGCGCCGTGGACCGCTGTCACCATCGAGACCCGGCGCAACCTGCAGCTCACCGACAAGCAGCGCGACCGGCTCGCCGACACGCTGCGGCTGGCGGAGACCCTCGGCGGCGAGGCGCTGACCATTCCCGGCGTCGGCCGTCGCATCGCCGACGACCTGATCAGCTTCGCGCAAGGTAACAACGTCACCCAGATCATCATCGGCAAGGCCAGCCGCTCGCGCCTGTTCGAGATCGTCAGGGGCTCGGTGGTGCACGACCTGGTGCGCCGCGCCGGCAACATCAGCATTCATGTCATCGCCGGCGATGAAGCCGCCGCGGAGACGACCAATACGCCGGTGCAGACCCGTGCGCTGAGCAAGCCGCTGCGGCCACAGCCCTATCTGAAGGCGCTGCTGATCACGGCGGTCGGCCTTGGCCTCGCCGAGCTGATCCAGCCCTTCTTCGGCATCGAGAACGTCGATCTGGTGTTCCTCACCGCCGTTGTCGGCGTCGCCGTCCGCTATGGATTGTGGCCGTCGCTGCTGGCGAGCCTCGCCGCCTCGCTCAGCTACAACTTCTTTTTCCTGCCGCCGATCTATACCTTCACGATCACCGATCCGACCAACGTTGCGGCGTTCTTCTTCTTCATGCTGATCGCGATCCTGGTGTCCAACGTTGCGGCGCCGGTGCGCGTGCAGGCCGATTCGGCCACCCAGCGCATCCGCACCACGGAGCAGCTCTACGCCTTCAGCCGCAAGCTTGCGGGCACCGCGACCCTGGACGACGTGCTGTGGGCCACGGCCTATCAGGCCGCGCTGATGCTGAAGGTCCGCGTCGTGCTGCTGCTGCCGCAGGATGGCAAGCTCGTGGTCATGACCGGTTACCCGCCGGAGGATCAGCTCGACGACGCCGACCTTGCGGCGGCGAGCTGGGCCTGGAACAACGACCGCGCTGCGGGCCGCGGCGCCGACACTCTGCCCGGCGCCAAGCGCCTGTTCCTGCCGATGCGCACCGGGCGCGGACTGATCGGCGTCATCGGCATCGACGACGACCGCACCGGGCCGCTGCTGACGCCCGATCAGCGCCGGCTGCTCGATGCGCTCATGGACCAGGGCGCGCTGGCCATCGAGCGCGTGCTGCTGGTCGAGGACATGGACAAGGTCAAGCGCACGATGGAGCAGGACCGGCTGCGCTCGGCGCTGCTGACCTCGATCTCGCACGACCTCAAGACGCCGCTCGCCTCCGTGCTCGGCGCCGCATCGACGATGCGCGATCTCGCCACGCGGCTGTCCGAGCAGGAGAAGCTCGACCTGCTCACGACCGTGATCGACGAATCCGAGCGGCTCAATCGCTTCATCGCCAATCTCCTGGACATGACCAAGCTCGAATCCGGCGCGATCGTGCCGAACACTGCGCTGCATGATCTCGGCGAGATCATCGGCAGCGCGCTGCGCCGCGCGAGCAAGATCCTGTCCGGCCACAAGGTGGCGCTCGCGCTCGCTGCCGACCTGCCGATGCTCGAGCTCGACGCGGTGCTGTTCGAACAGGTGCTGTTCAACTTGCTCGACAACGCAGCCAAATACGCGCCCGCCGATACGACCATCGAATTGCGGTCGCAGCGCGAGGGCTCATGGGTGGTGCTCGAGGTGCGCGACGAAGGCGAAGGCATTCCGCCGGAAGAGGTCGAGCAGGTGTTCGACAAGTTCTATCGCGTGCAGAAGGGCGACCAGGTGCGGCCCGGCACCGGGCTCGGGCTGGCGATTTCGCGCGGCTTCGTCGAGGCGATGCACGGCCGCATGACCGCCGGCAATCGCGCCGATCGCAGCGGCGCCGTGCTCACCGTCCGCCTGCCGGTGCCGGCGCAGGTCAGACCGCTGGATACGGCCGCATGACCGGTGCTCCGATCAAGGTGCTCGTGATCGATGACGAGCCGCCGATCCGCAAGCTGCTGCGGATGGGACTGACGACGCAAGGCTACGACATTCTCGAAGCCTCGAACGGCAAGGTTGCGCTGGAGCTGCTCGCGCAGGAGCCCGCCTTGATCATTCTCGATCTCGGCCTGCCGGACATCGACGGCCTCGAATTGCTCAGGACCATCCGCGGGCGCAATGAGGGGGTGCCCGTCGTCGTCCTGTCCAGCCGGGGTGACGAGGCCGGCAAGGTGCAGGCGCTCGATCTCGGCGCCGACGACTACATCACCAAGCCGTTCGGGATGGACGAGCTCTTGGCGCGGATGCGCGCGGCGCTGCGCCACCAGCTGCAGGTGAAGGGCGAGCGTCCGGTGTTCCGCACCGGCGATCTCTCCGTCGACCTGGTGCGCCGGATCGTCAAGGTCGGCGAGCGCGAGGTCAAGCTGTCGCCCAAGGAATATGATCTGCTCCGGGTTCTCGTGCAGCACGCCGGCAAGGTGTTGACCCACCGCTTCCTGCTCAAGGAGCTGTGGGACGAATTGACCGACGCGCAATATCTACGCGTCTACGTGCGGCAGCTGCGGCAGAAGATCGAGGCCGATCCCGAGCGGCCGCAATTCGTGCTGACCGAGACCGGCATCGGCTACCGGCTGCGCGCACCGGATTGAGGTGTTGATGTTCGTCAGCTCGCTTCGCGCATGCGAGTATCGTGGTATTGGCGAGTCGTAATGAGTTGGAACCAACCTGAAGTCCTCGACGCCCGCAAGCTGATCCTGGAGGCGGCGACCGGCATCCTGTCGGGAGGTGTTTCTCCGATCGAGGGCGCTAGACGAATTGCGATCCATCGCTTCGCGGCGCGCCTCGAGACCGATCCCGATATCCTGCCATTTGTGGGTATCGACTCGGAGACAGACGCGCTGCCGCTCGGCAGTGATCGGGTCCATTGGCGGGCACAGTCGCTTGATGAGTTGCAGCCGACGATCGACGCGGCTCAGGCCCGAGCACGCGATTTCGCGGACAAGCATTGCCGAAGTTTGCTGCAGCGATCAGTCGATCTTCTCAGATGGCCGGACTGATGGGTCTGTGATTGTGTGCCTGCCTGCATCGTCGGGCGTAGGGGCTCGCAAGGGCGCTGGTTCACCCTCGATTGTGAGAACAGGGAACTTTCGCTGTTTGGAGTGATTTCTGTGGTGTCACAGGGAGATCAACTTCATGGCACGAACAGCACGCAAATATTCCACGGGCGCATCGGCCAAGGTCGGGCGCGCGATGAAGAAGCGCAAGGCCGGGACGTTGCGCAGCGGCGGCTCGGGCCGCAAGGTCAAGAGCCGCAAGCAGGCGATCGCGATCGGCCTGTCGGAGGCGCGCCGCGAAGGCAAGAAGGTGCCGGCGAAGAAGAGCGCGCGATCGTCGGCGAAGAAGACCGCCAAGAAGTCGTCGAGCAAGAAGTCCGCGAGGAAGACCAGCAAGAAGACGACAAAGAAGAAGTCATCGAAGAAGGGCTGAGACAAGGGCCTCATGGTTCGAGACGCGCCGCCTTCGGCACCTTTGCTTTTGGTTTACACGCGCGCGCGGCGCTCCTCACCATGAGGGGCTGAGCTCTCGTCGCGAACTCACCTCATCTTGAGGCCCGCCTTGCGGCGGAGTCTAAAACCCTCTCCATGAACACGCTGCTCAGGGTGCGAGCTGGCTCCTCGTAGCCCGGATGAGCGCCAGCCGACGCCTCTTCGGCGTCGGCGATAGCGATATCCGGGTTCACCGGCAACGGCGCGTGAGAACCCGGATGTCGCGTCCGCCTACGCCCTCCGGGCGCAAGCGTCCGCTCATCCGGGCTACGATCGTGTTCATGGTCTGTG
>JBARNF010000712.1:0-2847 GCA_049802835.1 Bradyrhizobium sp. | reverse complement strand
ATGCGGCGCAGCCCGCGCGTCTCCAGCGTCTGCTTGAAGGCGCCCGGCATCACCATGTCGCGCGCCTGGTCGATCGCGCCGAACAGCGAGGCGTAGCCTTCCACCGTGCCGTCGGGGTCGACAATGGTGCGCGGCGTGAACACGGCCTGGTCGGTGGCGTTTTGGGCGAGCGAGGTGCGAGCCAGCATGGTCTGTCCTTCGCGCCGGGCGATTCCGGCGGCGGCAAAAAGAAAACCCTCTCCCCGGAGGGAAAGGGTCGATGGGTGTTTCGGATTCGCCGCCTGCGCGGATGCCGGCGGTTCACGCGGGTCGCGCGTCGTGCGTTACGTGGTGCTGATCTCGGGATCGAACCCGGATAAGGCCGCTATCCTCTTGTCCGATTCCGTTATGCGGTGGGGGGCTCGGCTACGCTTGCCCCGAACGCCGCCTTCTCAGTTCTTGCCTAAATGCGAGAAGAGCTTCGAACTGTCGTTCGTTCTCCAAGTAATAACAGTCTGGCTTGTCCGGATGGCGCTCATCGCGTCCCATACGATCGCCGACCATTCTTTGTAAAAATGCCTTTCCCGATGAAAACTCCTCTTCGTTGTTCCACGACAGCGTCATTTCGACACCGGTCGACGCCGTGTATATTTCCGTCTTGAGCTTTGACATGATGGTCACCCGTCGAAATTCGTCGGAAAGGCGGTTTCAACCCGATATCCTTTCCGCGCACGTCGATCCGGCGCGATCACGACACGAACCCCGTACGTCTCTCTGACGGCCTTGAGACCCACTCGCACCCGTTCCTGCGATTCCTCATTTTGCTTGATGTCGCATCAGCGCATCGAATGCCGCTCGGTGCTGATCTTCAATGACGTAATAGTCGGCTACGCTGCGCGGAAACCCTTGCGGAACTTCACCGCCACGAAGATGATTTTTCGCGATCTTGTCCAACGATGCGCGGGCGGCGTCATATTGAGCCTTGCCGCTAAACCCGAAGGTCGCCTCGGCGCCACACCAGCCCATGTAGCAGGCGATCTTGAACTGGTCTGGATTCGACATGGTGTCACCGGTTGCTCGGAAACGCAGTCCACACCGTGAAGCCGCGGAGCGATAATGGATCATGAAATACCACGACCCTCACGCCGTGCGTTTCTCGGAAACGCGCTTGGGACTGGCTATTCGGCATGACCACTTCGACACCGGTAACCGAACCATACACGGCTGATACGACCGCACGATCCTTAACACCCGTTGCGACTTGGTCGACGATAGCTGCATTTTGTGCCAGCGTCGAGTTGACGAGCTCGGGGGCCGCGTTCGTGCGTCGCCGGCCACTCTCGGCCGTCGAATGCATCGAAGTAGACGCGCTTTCTCATGGGCGTCACGGATCGGGAAACGTGCCCGGCGGAAGGTCGCGGTTGGCGATCCACGCGATGCTTTTCGGAAGCTCGCCATCCGTCTCGATGAATTCCTTGACCGCCTTCCAGGCAATATCAAAGGGAACAAACAATCCAACGGGCAGTGGCGTGTCGTGCAAACCACGTACCAATTCACGTAGCCGGCTCAAATCGCCTTTGGATGTGTAGGTTTCCCTAACACTGCCACCCCATTTCTCGTACATGAGCAGCACACCGTGGCGCAGATTACCCCACATCATGAGGTTAATATCTATTCGTCCCTTATTGGCTTCTAGATGCTCGGTCCCATCGACCCCTTCCGCGGTAAGGCTTCCGGACTCGTTTTCTGTTTCAAAGAACCATCGCTGGCCTGGAGGAGCGAGAAAATACCGCTCCAGGTCCTTAGGGTGGGGCCATCCTGCGCTCGGTCTTGATGCGAAATATGCGCTTTTTTTCATGACTTCATCCTATCTCAACCAAGCTCCGTTATGCTTGGTTTCCCGCAGCCCGGAGGGATTAACAAAAGTGACAACCGGATTCCCGAGTTCCATCCCGATTAGCGGCACAATTCTTTTGCAGCTAGAGCACAACGGACGGTCTCCGAACACTTCAAGCGTTTGGCCTGCGAGCGTTCCCCCATTCTTCTCGGCAGCTCTCAGTAAGACAGTTGTTTCTGCATGATACAGCGCATCATTGGGCCGCCGCCCAATATTCTCAGTGTCCATCACCTCCGGATATTTCTGCAATAGAGTGTCGCGCATCCTTGTCGCCGCGGCATAATCGGTATCAGCATAGCTTGGCGAGGTAGAATTTGAACCAAAAACATTCTCTCCGTTTATCTCGGTAACCATCACCGTGCCGTCTTTGCGGCCAAAGAGATCGCGCAGACTATTCGCTGATCTATAGACATCGATCAGCCGCCTTGCCACCTGCGCGGCAAGTACCGCCCTGCCAGCCGGGCCTAGGCGCGGCTTGTCGGAGGCCGCAAATCGCGTCCCAATGCCGCCAGTGCCGTCAGTCCATTTTCCACCGTCCGGATTGCCCGCCGGCACGCGCGGCTGGTTCGAATTGAAACCGGCTTTGATCCGCCACTTGAGCAGGGCGAGCTTGAAGCGCAGCGCGGCGAGATTGCTGCGGAAAAAGAGGATGTCGGCTTCCGTCAGACCGGTCGCGCGGCGCTCCGGCGGCGGGCTCGGCTCGTCGCGATAGGGCTTGTACAGCCGCGCGAACTTCGAGCGCGGCGCCGGCTTGTCGTAGCGCGTGCCGGGCGGCATCCATGTCTGCCACTCGGGCCGCAGCCATTTCTTCCAGTCGGGCCGCACAAAGCGCGGGTCGAGGTTCGCCAGCCAGGGCGGCAGCGGTTCGCTGATGGTAGATTTCCTGAGATCGGGGCAATCGACGGCGGCGCCACGGGCTGCAGCGCAACCCTCTCCCCTTGCGGGGAGCGGTTCGGCGCGGGACCGTAGGG
>JBARNF010000711.1:0-1518 GCA_049802835.1 Bradyrhizobium sp. | reverse complement strand
GGCCCAGGCGATCGCGATAGCCACCAGCGCGGTAACGCCGGCGGCGAGCAACCGCTGCGTGGCGGCGACGAGATCGCCGCGCTTCCACGCCAGCATCGGCCCGAACGGCACCATCAAGAGCAACAGCGCGAACAGCGGACCGAAGGTCAAATTGTAGAACGGCGCGCCGACCGAGAGCTTGAAGTCGAGCGCCTCCATGATGACCGGATACAGCGTGCCGAACAGCACGGTGGCGCAGGACACCGTGAGCAGCAGATTGTTCAGCACGAGCGCGCCCTCGCGCGAGATCGGCGCGAACAGCCCGCCCTGCTTCAGCGCCGCGGCGCGGCCCGCGAACAGCGTCAGGCTGCCGCCGATGAACAGCACGAGGATGCCGAGGATGAAGACGCCGCGGGTCGGATCGCTGGCGAACGCATGCACCGAGGTGATGACGCCGGAGCGCACCAGGAAGGTGCCGAGCAGCGACAGCGAGAAGGTCAGGATCGACAGCAGGATGGTCCAGACCTTGAGCGCATTGCGCTTCTCCATCACGACCGCGGAATGCAACAGCGCGGTGCCGGCGAGCCAGGGCATCAGCGAGGCATTCTCGACCGGGTCCCAGAACCACCAGCCGCCCCAGCCGAGCTCGTAATAGGCCCAGTACGAGCCCATGGCGATGCCGAGCGTCAGGAAGATCCAGGCCATCAGGGTCCACGGCCGCACCCAGCGCGCCCAGGCGGCATCGATGCGGCCCTCGATCAGGGCCGCGATCGCAAACGAGAACGAGATCGAGAAGCCGACATAGCCGAGATAGAGCATCGGCGGATGCACCGCGAGGCCGATGTCCTGCAGCACCGGATTGAGGTCGCGGCCCTCGATCGGCGGCGTGGCGAGCCGCGCGAACGGATTGGAGGTCATCAGGATGAAGAGATAGAAGGCGCTCGCGACCCAGCCCTGGACGCCGAGCACGCGCGCGCGCAACGACAGCGGCAGGTTGTTGCCGAAGGCTGCGACCATCGCGCCGAACAGCGCCAGGATCGACACCCACAGCAGCATCGAGCCTTCATGATTGCCCCAGACGCCGGTGATCTTGTAGAGCAGCGGCTTCATCGAGTGCGAGTTCTCGAACACGTTGGCGACGGAGAAGTCCGAGGTCACGTGCAAGGTGATCAGCGCGATGAAGGACAGGCCGGCGAACACGAGCTGCGCCAGCGCCGCCGAGCGCGCCACGTTCATCAACGCGACGTCACCAAGCCGGGCACCGAGCATCGGCACGGTGGACTGGATCAGCGCCAGCGCCAGCGCCAGCACCAGCGCATAATGTCCGCTCTCGGCGATCACTGGGTGGCTCCCGTGGTGCTCTTGTCAGTGCCTTCGCGCATCGACACAGGGCTTGGCGTGGCTGCGCCGGTTGGCTTCGCCGCGCCCGGCTTGCCGTAATCGTCCTTCCAGTGGCCCTGCTTCTTGAGGCTGTCGGCGACTTCCTTCGGCATGTAGGTCTCGTCATGCTTGGCGAGCACGGTGTCGGCCTTGAACACG
>JBARNF010000710.1:0-1767 GCA_049802835.1 Bradyrhizobium sp. | reverse complement strand
GTTATCCAGGATCTTCGCGTTGTTCGGCTCCTGCTCGAACCGCACCAACTGATTATCGACGGTGTCCAGGCTCTCGCTGGTCTCCGTCAGGAACTCACGCAACAGATCATCCATGAAACTGGCCTTCGCACGCAACGGAACGCGACATGACGCGCTCTTCAAACCGTGGCCAGTTTCGGTGCAAAGCGTTTAATATTAGTTGAGTAAGCGCAAATGAACGGACTCAACAAAGAGATAAGATGTGTCCGGACAAATTCGGGCACATCGGTAATATCTGATTAATCATGATGAACGATTTCCTGCCACATCGGCGCGACCTTGAAGCGCAGGAATCGTTCGTCGGGCCGGTGCGCTTGGCCGATCAGGAGGCCAGCACGACCATCGCATCGCCCTCGGCGGCGAGCGTCACCTTGAGGCCGCAGGCCTCGGCGAGGAGGCGCGTGTAGTAAGGCTGCACCGCGTGGGCATCGATCGTCGCCTGATGAGCGCCGGCAAGCAGATTGATGATGTTCTGCGGCAGCCGCGCGTTGAGCCCGGTGGCGGCGACGCGGAAGCTCATGGTCTCGCCATCGCCGATCGGATCGACGGTGAGAACGCCGCCGCGCGGAATCGTCTGCTGCGCCACCACCATCATGTTGAGCAGCAGCTTGACCCTGTTCTTGGGCAACAGCAGCCGCGGCAGGTTCCAGGTGATGGAGGTCTTGGCGTCTTCGATATGGCCGCGCGCCATGGTCTGCGCGTCGCCGACATCGATCTGCGCGCCCGCCGAGCCGGCGGCACCGAACGCGAGCCGGCAGAACTGCAGCCGTGCGGAAGCGGTCTTGGCGCTCTTGCGGATGAGGTCGAGGGCGAAGTCGCGATCCTCGGGCTTCGGATTGTCGTCGAGCACCTCGAGGCCGTTGACGATCGCGCCGACCGGACTAATCAGATCGTGGCAGACCTTCGAGCAGAGCAGAGCGGCAAGCTCGAGCGTGTCGGGAGCGGGAATCGGATTGGCGATCTCTGAAGACGACGTGCCGGACATTCGATGTTCCTGGAAATCCGCGAACTTTGACGAATCATGCTTGCCTAATGGCTTGATACACTGCGAATGCATGAACCGCCACCGAGCTTAGAGCATGCCACCGGAAAGTACGTAGCGGTTTTCCGGGCAGGATGCTCAATGGAACATCACATGGCAGTATCCAGATGCGCCCCGGAGCGGGCCAGGACGGGATCGGGCCGACCACGAGATGACGAGATGAGGACACCGACCATGAAAGCTCCGCACAGGACGGCCGAAGGGAGCCCATCGCGATGACGACGAGCCCGACCGCAGGCGCCGTCGACATCGGGTCGGCCGCGGCGCTGATGGCGCCATTGACCGAGCTCGTCGTCCAGGCCGCCCACGCGATCCTGGCCGTGAACCGGCGCGCCATGAGCGTCACCGACAAATCCGACGGCTCGCCGGTCACCGAGGCCGATCTCGCCGCCGACCGCGTCATCGCCGACGGACTGGCGCGGCTTGCCCCAAATATCCCGGCGCTGTCGGAGGAGCGGGTTGGGGCAAGCGCGCCACCGTTCAAAGGCAGCTTCTTCCTGATCGATCCGCTCGACGGCACCAAGGAGTTCGTGGCCGGCCGCGGCGAATTCACGGTCAATCTGGCGCTGGTCAGCGCCGCGAGCCCGTTGCTGGGCATCGTCTGCGCGCCGGCGATCGGCCTGATCTGGCGCGGCCTCGTCGGCCGTGGTGCCGAGCGGCTGTCGTTCACGGAGACGGGCTTGGGC
>JBARNF010000709.1:0-1782 GCA_049802835.1 Bradyrhizobium sp. | reverse complement strand
GTGCGGCGCAGCGCCCGTGGCCGTGACATTCGTCTTCATGGCCGTCTCCCTTTGACCCGACATTCTCTCGCTGACGGTTTCCAGGGCGATAGGATATTCCTTTTTTTGCCAACAAAGCTATACTGTGTTCTGACTCATTCATTTGGTCTTACTGAGTCAGAAAGCCGCGGGCGGCGGGCTGGAGAATCAAATAGTGGAGGCGATTCACAACCAGCATGGGGGCTGAGATGGGCCTGGCTGATGACGGTGGATCGCGGTTTGCGGCGTATGTTGAGGGTCTTGCGAGCGTGATCGGGCACAAGGATCGGGAAGGTCCGTTGCGGGACTATTGCCTGGGCCTGATGATGCCGTGCGAGCGCAAGAGCGTGGAGCCTATGGCGGCGGTTACGGCGCCGGGGCGGGCAGCGGCGCAGCATCAATCGCTGCTGCATTTCATCGGTTCGGGCGGTTGGTCCGACGAGCGAATATTGGCCAAGGTGCGCGAGATGGTGCTGCCGCAGATTGAGCAGCATGGCGCGATTTTGGCCTGGATCATCGACGACACGAGCTTCCCCAAGCAAGGACGGCATTCGGTCGGGGTGGCGCGGCAGTACTGCGGTCAACTCGGCAAGCAGGACAATTGCCAGGTGGCGGTGTCGCTGTCGCTGGCCAATCTCCATGCGAGCCTGCCGGTCGCCTATCGGCTGTATCTGCCGCAGGAGTGGGCGAACGATCGCGCCCGTCGGCGCAAGACGGGCGTTCCGGAGGAGATCGCTTTCAAGACCAAGCCGGAGATTGCACTCGATCAGCTGCGCTGGGCCTGTGCGGTCGGCCTGCCGCGCGGCGTGGTTTTGCTGGACGCCGGCTATGGCAATAACAGTGAGTTGCGCGCCGACATCACAGCGCTGGGACTGACCTACGCGGCCGGCATTCTGTCGACGACCACGGTGTGGCCGCCCGGCGCGCGGCCATTGCCGGCGACGACGTGGTCGGGTCGCGGACGACCGCCGAAGCTGATGCGGCGCGACGACAGGCATCGGCCGGTCTCCGTCAAGGCGCTTGCGCTCGGCCTGCCGAAGCGGGCCTGGCGAACGATCGAATGGCGCGAGGGCGCGGCCGAGCCGCTGCGTTCCCGCTTTGCGCGCCTGCGTGTTCGCGCGGCGCATCGCGATTACTGGCTGGCAGAATGTCGACCAGAAGAGTGGCTGCTGATCGAGTGGCCGAAGGGCGAAAGCGAGCCGACCAAATACTGGCTTTCGACCCTTCCTAAAAACATTGCCTTTCCTGATCTGGTCGACACAGCGAAGCTGCGCTGGCGCATCGAGCGGGATTATCAGGAACTCAAGCAGGAGGTCGGGCTCGGACATTTCGAAGGCCGCGGCTGGCGGGGCTTCCATCATCACGCCACGCTGTGCATCGCAGCTTACGGATTCCTGATCTCCGAGCGGGAAAGGATTCCCCCCTCAGCAAATCGTTCCTCCAGGACGTTCCCGGAATTTGCACTACCCAGCAGTTACCGACCCCGCGGATCCGCCACTGCGGCCCGAACGCCACGTCCCAAACTCGATCGCCACCATGCGTCGCCGCCTCATCGCCGCCCTCGTCAAAACGCTTCCGCGGTGCCCATGCTGCGCAGCTCCAATCAAGAAGCAATCACTATCGAAAACTTTGTGACGCAGTAAGACTAAGGCGGCGTCGGCCAAACCGCTTAACTGAACCTTGCGCCCAAAGAATCGGGTGCGGTACGGGTGGTTACCGGATTTACTATTCGAGGGTTACTGAAAGCGAGAAACGAATCGTTTC
>JBARNF010000708.1:0-34119 GCA_049802835.1 Bradyrhizobium sp. | reverse complement strand
GATCGCGCCACGATGCGTTGCCGGCGTAACCATTCGACGGCCGGCGGAAGCATTGCTGTAACGGCGATCCCGTCAATTCCCTCTGCGCAATAGATCGGCCGCCCTGTAGCGACCGTGCACCGATCAGCAAGAGGTCAGCTCCCATGAAGATTCTTATCGCTTCGACGCCTGCGACGGGCCATCTCAATCCGCTGCTGGCGATCACGCAGATCCTGGTCTCGGAAGGCCATGAGATTGTTTTTCTGACGGGCACCGCCTTTCGGGCCCGCGTCGAAGCCAGCGGTGTCAAATTCTTCCCCCTTCCCGAGGGCGCGGATTTCGACCCGAGCGACGTCTTCTCGCTGGTCCCCGAACTCAAGTCCATCCCGCCGGGACTGGAGTGGTTCCGCGTCGCCTGCGAACGCATCTTCGTCGACGCCCTCCCGGCCCAGCACGAGGGACTGTTGCAGGCGTTGCGGCAATTCCCCGCCGACATCATCGTCTGCGACGACATGCTGTTCGGCGTGCTGCCGATGCTGCTCGGATCGCCCTCGCAGCGGCCCCCGATCGCGCTCTGCGGCACCTCGTTCCTGCATTGGACACGCGAGGACGGTGCGCCCAATTTCCTCGGCTTGCCACCGGCAACGACCAGCGAGCAGCGCGACCAATATGCGACCATGGCGCGGGACTACGATGCGGCTGTCGACCAGCCGGTGTCGCTGCGCCTGAACCGCGCCTTGAAGACCCTCGGCGTCGGACCGATCGCGATGCCGCTATTCCATTCCGTGGTCGCTCTCGCGGATTCCTATCTGCAATTGTCGGTGCCGAGTTTCGAATTTCCTCGCGAGATGCCGTCTTCGGTGCATTTCGTCGGCACGCCTCCGATCATTGCCGGCCAGGTTCCGCCGCCGCCCTGGGCCGAGGAGCTCGACGGCTCGCGCAAGGTCGTGCTCGTGACGCAGGGGACGGTGGCCAATCACAACTTCAATCTGCTGGTCGCCCCGACGCTGGCGGCGCTCGCCAACGAGCCCGACATCCTGGTGATCGCGACGGCGGGCGGCCGTCCGACCGGCGCCATTCCCGGCAAGGTGCCGTCGAACGCCCGCGTCGCCAGCTATTTGCCGTTCGAATGGCTGCTGCCGAAAGTCGACGTGCTCGTCACCAATGGCGGCTATGGCAGCGTCAACCAGGCCATGAGCTTCGGCATTCCCCTGGTTACCGCGGGACTGACCGAAGACAAGGCCGACGTCAACGCGCGGGTCGCGTGGTCCGGCGTCGGCATCGACCTGGCGACCAACGAGCCGACGCCCGACGCGTTGCGCAAGGCGGTGCGGACGGTGCTCGACCAGCCGCGTTATCAATTGCGCGCGTCGCAGATCGCGGACGAGTTCGCAGGGATCGATACGCGGACGGAAATTCTCCGGATCATCGGCGAACTCGTTGCCGACGAGAGCAGGTTGTCACGCCTCCGCCCGGCCGCGCCGAGCCGGGGTCGACGCGCCGGCCGGCGCGGGTGATCGGATTGCCAGACGGAGCGACAGAGGGCGGAGCGACCGCCCTCCGTCGTGCCATCAGAGTTCGTCAACAATCGCCGGATGTTCGCTCATGCGCATCGAACCTGACTCCTTTGCCTTCATGGTGCTGCTCGGGCTGCTGGCGGCCGTGCCGTATTCCGGCATCGACATCAATCTGCCGGCGCTGGCAGCCACCGGCGCCACCTTTGGCGCGAGAGCATCCGACGTCGGGTTGACGATGAGCGCCTTCATGCTCAGCCTCGCAACCGCGCCACTGATCTATGGACCCGTCTCGGACCGTTTTGGCCGCAAGCCGGTCCTGGCATTCGGCCTCGCGCTGTTCGTCGCCGCCGGTTTCGGCTGCGCGCTTGCCGCCTCGCTGCCGGTTCTGCTGCTGTGCCGCTTCATTCAAGGCATCGGCGCCGCCGCGACCGCCACCACCTTTGCCATCATACGCGATCTCTTCGACGGCGACGCCGCACGAGGCCGGATCGCCAACGTCATGGTCGCGGTCAACGTTGCCACCGTGGTCGCGCCGACGGCGGGCGCTGCCCTGCTGGCGGTTGCCGGCTGGCCGTCGATCTACACGGCCCAGGCTGCGATGGGTTTCATGCTGCTGGTGGTGGTGATGTTTCGCTTCGCCGAAACCGCGACGATCGCTCCGTCCGCCCGCCTGGTGCCCGCCGCCGTGATCGACAGTTATCGCCGCGTCCTGACGCATCCGGTGTCGTTCCCTTACATCCTGGTCGGCGCGGCCGGTGGCGCTGCGGTGTTTGCCTACGTCACCGGCGCCTCGCTCTTCTTCGTCGGAGCCGTCGGGCTCTCGCCCGAGCAATACGGCCTGATCTTCAGCGCCTGCTCGGCGACCATGATGGCTGGCGCCTTCCTCGACGGACAGCTGGGCCGGCGCGGAATATCTTCGTCATGCATGCTCGCCACCGGGCTGACGCTGTCGTCGGCGGCCAGCGTCGCCCTGCTCGCGATGACGTTGACCGGCTGGACGCCCACGGTATCTGTCGCGACGCTGCTGATGGCGGTCGCGCTCGGCTTCGGGCTCAGCGTGCCGAACGTGATGAGCGCGACGATGCAGGACCTCCCCGACATCGCCGGCGCCGTCAGCGCTGCTGCCGGGAGCATCCAACTGATCGCGGGTGCCATATCGAGCGGACTGGTGGCGGCTCGCTTCGACGGACGAACCGCGTTGTCGATGACGGCGGTCATGGCCGGGTCGTCACTCCTCGCACTGGTCCTGTATTTCCTGGTCGCGCGTCCCGCCGACCGTCGGCTGCAATTGCAGAGGATCGATGCCAGCGCAGCGATCCGGAGCCCCCGCTGCAAAATCGTGTAGTCTTTCTCTCGCCCCGCGACCGCGCTCCACCCGCTTGTCCCTTTGGGTCCATTCGTCAAATGGCCAATTCAACGCGCCGGACCTTCCATCTCGTCAATTCCCCCGCATGCGAATCAAAGCCATCCGCGGGACGCTTCAGCACTACGGCGTCAAATCGATCACGACGACAACCGGCAACAGGATCGCCGCCGACACGGCGATCCTTGCCATCGGCTTCGATGCCGGCGCATCATACCTGCTGGAATTCGACCGCAAAAAGCTGATAGACCCCGACGGGCAATACCGGCTGTACCGGACGATCGTCGATCCTGACCTGCCGGACATGGGCTTTGTGGGATTCAATTCAAGCTTCTGCACCGTGCTCAGAGCCGCACTGGCGGCAAACTGGCTCGTTCGCCATGCCGACGGACGGCTGGCAAAGCGGCCCACCGCCGACGAGATGTCTCGCAACATCGAGATGATGCTGCGCTTCAGGCGCGTCGAGCGGCCCGCAGCCGGAGTCTATGGAGGCCTCTGTGTGGCCCCGTATCACTTCAAACACTTCGGCGAACTGCTGGACGGCATGGGTGCGAAGACGCGCCGGCGTCACTATCTCGCGGAGAAGTTCCTGCCGCCGGATGCCGATGCCTATGCAAAATTTCCTGGCGTCGACGCCACACTATGAGGTGACGGCCTCCTAGACCTGCTCATCACGATGCCTGTCAGCGCCACTCGAGGCGCCCCAGCGCCCCCTGACCCGCGAGCATCTGCTTCAGGCGACCCCCATTCATGAAGATATTTTCGATCGCAGCATCGACGTTCAGGTGTTGCGGCTGCGGCGCAAGCTGGGGGGCGATCCGACTGCGCCGCGCGTCATTCAGACCGAGCGCGGCGTCGGCTATGTTTTCGCGGCACCCGTAGATCCGTCTTAGTAGAGCATGATCCAGAAACGTGAGTAGCGGCTTTCCGAACAACGGAGGCTCAAGCAATGGAAGCTTGGGTTGAGGCGAAGCGCCGGGGCTTCGTAGCCCAAGGGGTCGCAATGCCGTCGTATCGGTTTCAGCGGTAGCGCGATGTCATCGCGGACGAAATCGTCGCGTAGCCGGTTTCTCCTATCCACTGCACGCGCGTGTTCGCAATGTCACCGCGAGAGGAGAATGATGATGTCAATCAGATTTGTTGTGACCACCGCCGTAGCTACGTTGTTGTTCTGGTCGGCTTCGAGCCTCAGGGCAGGAGAGAACAAGGGCCCCCTCACGACGTTTGCCTCGCCCGCACATCCTGATCCAACACAGTTCGCGGACTTTTTCCGACAAGCGCCGATTGGGCATCGGCAGCCGCGGCCCAGCGGCATGTCTGATCCCGTGCAGGCCTCCCCTGTCGACGTCACGACGCGACGGCTCGACGCCGAAATCGACCGCAAGCTGATCATCTGCCGCGGCTGTTGATCATGCCGACAAGCGGCGGACCCGTACCTAGCCCGCCGCGCGCGGAGCTTCCGATCGGCGCGCCAATCGAACTCCGGGCTGGTCGCCGTCAATGAATTGAACGCCGCAGCTTCGAGGGCACGTCTGACCGCGGCCAAGTTATTCATCGAAGGGATCCTGCGGGCGGACCTCAAGCCAAGCCGATTGTTTCGGCGGCCTTGCGAAAGAGCAAGGCTGCATCGGCGGAGAACTGGAACGCGTTCAAATAGTCATCGATAGTAAACAGGGGCCGCACTTTGCGGATTGCGCTCGCGTAAGCACGCGCCTGCTCGATCTGGCCGGTGAGCACGTGACAGAAGGCGGCGATCGCAAGGATCAGGACGTGCGCGTTCGGTTGCATCGCCGCCCTCGCCGACCAGGCGGCGGCCTCGTCAAACTGCTGGAGCCGCACGTGGGCCATCGCCTTGCTTCCCAGCATGCCGAACAGAAGTGGATCGAATGGACTCAGAAGGCGCGAGTGGTCGGCCGCCTTGATCGCAGCACGCGGATCGCCTGACTGCGAATGTACGAAAGCGAGCGTGTAGTGACCGAGCGCGAAATTCGGACTCAGGTCTACGGTCTGCTGCAACTCGCCGATCGCTTCGTCGTGCCGGCCGCTGAGCCAAAGCGCCCGCCCCATCGCCCAATGCGCCGCGGGATCGTGTTCGTCAACGATCAGGCCGCGCCCCGCGGTCTCCAAGGCGTGAGTCGTCTGCTGTTCGCGATCGCCCCAATGCTGGAACGCGCTCTGCCAATGGGTGAACGAAAGGCCGGCATGGGCACGTGAGAACGTTGGATCGAGCCTCACAGCCATCTCGAAGAACTGCCTGGCCGCTTCGTTCTCCGTCTGGGTGAAGCGGTACATATGCCAAAGGCCGCGGTGGTAAGCCTGCCACGCATCGAGCGAGTCGGGCGGCCTCAGCACCGCGCGATTGCGCTCAACCGTTTCGATCTCGCTCGCGATCAACGCGACAATCCGGTTGCCGATGTCGTCAATGACCGAAAAAACGTCGTCCTGCTTGCAATCGAAATCCTCCGTCCAGAGGATTCTCGCTGTGGCGGTCTCTATCAATTCTACACTTACGCTGAGCCGGCCGAGCCGACGGCGAACCGATCCGCTGGCCACGTAGTCGACGTTGAGTCGTCGGCCTGCTTCATCTGGTCCGATGCGTCGGCAGCCGAGCGCAAAGACGGACCCCTCGGCAATGACGAAGAAGTTTCGCAGCTTGGCGAGTCGCGTAATGATGTCATGCGTCAGGCCGTCGGCCGTTTCGCCGGAACCTTCCCGTCGGTCTGGCAGCGCATGGAAAGGCATCACAGCCAGCGACGGCCGGCGCGCCGCCTTCGAGCCGTTGTCGGCGCCTGCGCCAACCGCCGGAGCTGCAGATGAGACCGCGATGACGGTGCTCGGAACCGCAGCAGGCGCTTCCGATACCTCCCGCCACCCTTTCCGGATCGGCTCAAAATCGAGAGCCTCGGCTTCGTACAGCCGTGCCGCCGCGGCCAGCTGCCGCTTGCACGCATCGATGCGACCGCGCAGAGCGAGGCGGCGCAGTAATTCGGTCTGCGCCTTGGGGTCGAACGGAGCGACATCGACCCATTTTTCAACCGCGGCGAGGCCCTCGCTGGAATCTGCAGGCAGGCCCTCGACGAGCCGTTGAAGGAGCGTCGCGCGGAATGCGGCGTATCGGCTTTGCTGCCCAGTCAGCCAAAGGTTGAATTCGGGGCACCGCTCGATGGCGAGCCCTTCGACCAGTTCGCCCCTGTACAGTTCCGACAGAGCCTGCAGCTGCCCGACGCTCAACCTCTCCACCCCGCTTTCCATAGCGGAAGCAACCTCGATAGCGTCCACGAACCAACGGTCTAGTTGCAGCGCGACCGCGTCACCGGCGGTCACGACGATCGTTCCGCCCGGGTCTCCGAACAGGCCCCTCAGCTTGCTGAGGCACCAACGTAGCTCGCCCCTCGGATCGTTGGCCGCTTCGTCCCACAGCAATTCGCACAGTCGGCTACGCTGCGCCGGGCGGCGTGTAAGCGCGAGATAAGCGAGGAGGCCGCACGTCTTGCGTGAGGCTGGTAGTTCCAGCGGCCTGTCCCCGCGTTCAATTGCGAGCGGGCCCAGCATGCGGAGCCGAATGTCGGCGGTCTGCCGATGATCGCCCAACAAACCCAATTCCATAGTCGTTTCCACGGTCGCTCCCACGGCGGAGAACGCTGGGAGCTTGTATCATTGAATTCATTCGTCCGCACCCGGCATTGCGCCGGCTGCCTCGCCAGTTAGACAGGAGACAACGATGCCGGCTGCAACACCCATCAGAAGCACGCAGGGCCGTGGCCGTCTTTTCGACAGCATCCTTGACACGGTCGGCGACACCCCCGTCATCCGAGTGAACAATCTCGGTGTCGACGGCAGGACAATTTACGTCAAGGCGGAATTCTTCAATCCGGCATCGTCCGTCAAGGATCGGCTCGCGCTGAACGTGATCGAGGCGGCCGAGCGCGCCGGCGCTCTCAAGCCTGGCCAGACCGTTGTCGAGGCCACCAGCGGCAACACCGGCATCGGGCTGGCGATGGTGTGCGCCCAGAAGGGCTATCCTCTCGTGGTGACGATGGCAGACAGCTTCTCGGTCGAACGACGGAAGCTCATGCGCATGCTCGGTGCCAGAGTGGTGCTGACGCCACGGGCCGAGAAGGGGCTCGGCATGTATCAGAAAGCGGTCGAGTTGGCCGAAACCCACGGCTGGTTCCTCGCTCGGCAATTCGAAACGAAGGCAAACGCCGACATCCATGAGAGCACGACCGGTCGGGAAATCATCAATGACTTTGCCGGTCAGCGCCTGGACGTCTTTGTCACCGGCTACGGGACGGGGGGAACGATCACGGGCGTTGCTCGCGTGCTAAGGCGCGAACGGCCCGAGACTCGTATCGTGCTGTGCGAACCTGCGAACGCTCAATTGGTTGGCAGCGGTGCTGTGCAACAGCGTACTGCGGACGGCGCACCGTCGGGCAGCCATCCAGCCTGGGAATCGCATCCGATCCAGGGTTGGACTCCGGACTTCATTCCTGCCGTGCTGCAAGAGAGCATCGATTCCAGCTTTTACGACGAAATCCATTCGGTCGCCGGCGCTGACGGCATAGCCTGGACCAGGCAGCTCGCCCACAAGGAGGGCATCTTCACAGGAATTTCTGGTGGATCAACCTTTGCAGTCGCGCGCCGGATCGCCGAACGTTCACCAGCGGGGTCGGTGATCCTGTGCATGTTACCGGATACCGGGGAGAGATATCTCAGCACGCCGCTGTTCGATTCCATTGCAGCGGAAATGAATGAGGAGGAACTTGCGCTGTCCCGTTCGACCCCGAGTTGCCGGTTCGCGGCTGCCTGAGATATTGAAGATGACAGTACAGCCTCCGCCCGCAAACCATGCGCACGAAGAAACGCTCGATCCCCGGGACTGGGCCGACGCGCAAGCCCTCGCACATCGCGCTGTAGACGACTCGATCGCCTATCTGCGCGATCTTCGGGATCGTCCGGTATGGCAAGATATGCCTCGCGAGGTCAGGAGCTCCTTCGAGACGCCCCTCCCCCGTTTGTCCATGCCGCTCTCGGACGTCTACCGCGAAGTCGCCGAAACGGTGATGCCCTATCCAATGGGCAACATCCATCCGCGGTTCTGGGCCTGGTATATGGGGTCGAGCAACTTCACAGGAGCACTGGCGGATTTTCTGGCGGCAGTTCAGGGATCAAACCTTGGCGGCGGGGATCATGCGGCGGCCAAGATGGACGAACAGGTCGTCAACTGGTGCAAGGAGATGATCGGCTTTCCGCGTTCGGCGAGCGGCACGCTCGTCAGCGGTGGATCGATGGCCAATACCGTAGCCCTGATCGTCGCCCGCAATGTCAAGGCGGGTATCGATGTGCGTGAACTCGGGGTTGCGGCCATCGAGAAGCCACTTCGGTTCTACGCCTCTGACCAGGTCCACAGTTGTCATCGCAAGGCGATCGAAGCGATGGGGCTCGGAAACGGCGCGCTTCAACGGATTCCGACAGGGAGCGATCTTCGCATCGACCTCAATGCGCTCGGGGCATCGATCGCGAAGGACCGAATGGCCGGCTTTCAACCGGCTTGCGTGATCGGCAACGCCGGAACGGTCAACACCGGGGCGATCGACGATCTTCAAGCGCTTGCCGATCTGGCAAAGAAGGAAAATCTCTGGTTCCATGTTGACGGCTGCATTGGAGCTCTCATCGCGATTGCGCCGAACAACGCCCATCGTGTCCGAGGTCTGGAGCACGCTGATTCCGTCGCGCTAGACCCGCACAAGTGGCTGCATGCCCCCTTCGAAGTCGGATGCGTCCTGGTTCGCGACGCCGCAGCTCATCTTGCGAGCTTCTCAGTGGCGCAGGAGTATCTGGAGAAGACGACGCGTGGAATCGCGTCCGCCGAGTGGCTCTATGAGTATGGGCTACAGACGAGCCGCGGATTTCGCGCCTTGAAGGTCTGGATGGCGCTGAAGGAGCACGGCGTGGAGAAATTCGGGCGGCTCATCGATCAGAATATCGCCCAGGGTCATTACCTCGACGGTTTGATCGCCATGGAGCCGCTGCTCGAAAGTGTCGCGCCGGCGACGATCAACATCGTTTGCTTTCGCTATCGTCCGCCGGGCCTCGACGAAGTTGCCTTGAAGCGTCTCAATGTCGAAATCATGATCCGGCTGCAAGAAGACGGTATCGCCGCGGTTTCGGACACGACCGTTCGTGGCAAGCACTGCCTGAGGGTCGCGATCAACAATCATCGCACGCGGCGCTCCGATCTCAGTCTCCTGGTGCGCGAGGTTGTTCGTCTCGGGCGGGAGATCGGAATTCGAGACGAAGGCGGTTAGAACAAGCGCATCGTGCGCCAAGGCCGCGAAGAAGTAACAGGCAAGCGACGTCATTCCGGGCTCGGTTCGGCGGGCCACCCCGGAATGACGATGCCGAAACTCACACCGCCGCAAGCGGGTTCGCGAACGCGCGCGAATTTTCATCGATCCATTCCTCTGATCGGCCGAACGGAGCCGCGGGCTGTCAGCGACCATCCGGCAGCAATCAGGAATGGAGGGATGGCGTTACCCGGTGATTTCGCAGCTGCGCGAAATGGTTACGGCTGCAACACAACGGCGACGCACCAATACACGCGATTTGCGTAGGGACCGCCTCGGCGCGTCAATGTCCCACGCGTTGAAGTCCCAGTACCTCCGAGCCTTGACGGACTTCGCGACAAAGGGTGCCATTCTCGGCCAAGGCGCCTTCGAATGCCGTATTTGCGTAACGATCGAGCAACGAGGAGGAGGCTGTCCGCGAGATCGGCTTGGGTGGGACGATGGCCGTTCGCTGCCGCTCATAGGCGATAGCCCGCCACAACCAGAGGTCGGCCGCCGCGCCATTCAAATGGATTTCCGATTCTCTCTTTTGCGTTACAGCAGTAACAACAGCGGCGTCCTCTCCGAAAATTGTGCTGCAACGCAAAACCACTCCTAGTATGCCAGTATCGGGGCGACGGAGATAGTAGATGAGCGAAAGGACCGAAGGTCCGGCGAGCCGCACTAACCCCAGCAACCACGTCGAGAGGAAGGGGGGCGCGGCTCTCGCCGAATCGACACCGCCGGGACATCAGGAGCGGCGCCTTCCCCTTTGCCTGGTGGTCGAGGATGACAGCACCATGCGTCACCTCGTGACCAGTTATCTCGAAGATCACGACATCAGGGCGGTTTCGGCGACACGGCGCGACGAGGTGGCGGGCCTGCTGACGCGCACCAATCCCGACCTGGTGGTGCTCGATCTCCGGCTGGGACAGGACGATGGGCTCGATCTGTTGCGCGAGATTCGCGCCAGCTCGGATGTGCCCATTATCATCGCGACCGGCCACCGACGCGATGAGATCGATCGCGTGGTCGGCCTCGAGCTCGGCGCCGACGACTACATCACCAAGCCGTTCGGGCTGCGCGAACTGCTGGCGCGCATCCGTGCGGTGCTGAGGCGCCGCGAGGCGGGCCGGGTCGCGGCGCAGCGCGAGATCGAAAAGGGACGCTGCCGGTTCGGCAGCTGGCAGCTTGATCGCAGGAACCGGCGCCTGGCGAATGCGCAGGGCGAGCCGGTCGCGCTCAGCAAGGGCGAATATACGCTGCTGGTCGCGTTCCTCGACGCCCCGCAGCGGCCGCTCTCGCGCGAGCATCTGCTTCAGGCCACGCGCATCCATGAGGACGTGTTCGACCGCAGCATCGATGTGCAGGTGCTGCGCCTGCGCCGCAAGCTGGAGACCGATCCGAGCGCGCCCTCGGTCATCCGAACCGAGCGCGGCGTGGGCTATGTCTTCACGCTTCCGGTCGAGCCGCTGTAGTGGCGCAGCGATCGAGCGCAGGCGATATCGCCGCGTTGCGCTGCAGCCGCGCCGCCGCACGCGCGACCGTTCGCGTTGCAACGGTAACCCGAACGCGGCGAACGGGAATGCCGCTGAAACATGCACGCCATAGGATCATTCTGCCGATCATCGCTCGGGAGAAATCCATGTCGTCCGTGAACCCCTTAGTCCAACTTCGAGCAACGCCGCATGCACCTGCACCTATTGTGCCTGCACGCGCTGCCGAGTACGCTGGCGGCCGTAGCGAGCCTGCCCGTTCTGTTCGGGCGCGGATCGAGCGCAGCTGGCATGCGGTCGGACGCGTGGCCTTCGACGTCCAGGACGCCTGTCCCCATCTGCTGCTTGCGATCATATCCTTCGTGATCTCGGAATTCCTTCAAGGCTGCGCCGCCTACGCCCAGGCGATGCATCCGATTCAGATCCCGGCCGATCCGCGGGACGAGCTTCGGCAAGAGGGCGTTGCTGCACAAGACCATGACCTCCGCGCGCGGCGCGCCCGCGCGCCCAAGCTCGTCTCTGTGGCTAGCAACGCGAGCCCCGGCTGCACGGTCGAAAAGCCCAAGCCCCGGCCAGCATGATGCGCCCATACGCCCTGACCATCATCACGAGCGCTCTGCTTGCTGCATGCGGGCTCGGGATCGGTCTCTCCGACCGGCTTGGGACGCCGGCGCTGGCTCAGCCCTCGGCTGATCCCGCCTGGGCAGAGATCAATCCGGTCGAGGGTCAGGCACCGATCACACCTATCCCACAGCCGCCGCCGGCCGATCCCCGCAAGCTGCGGCTCGGCGAGCGGCTGTTCCAGGATGTCCGCCTCTCGGCCAATGGCGATCTCTCGTGCCAATCGTGCCACGACATCCGCAGCAATGGCGCCGCCGACGCCGGGCATCAGCAATCGAGCTGCGCACCCGATCTGTCCGCCAAGCTGGATGTCCTCACCGTGTTCAATGCCGCGCTGAGCTTCCGGTTCGGCTGGCAAGGCAATTTCCGCACCCTAGCCACACAGGCCGATGCCTCGATTGAAAGCGCCCACGGCATGCGGAGCAGAGCGAGCGAGGTGGTGCGCAAGCTCAATTCCGATCCGGACATGGTCCGGCAATTTCACGCCGCCTATGGACACGAGGCGGATCGAGACAGCCTGCTGGATGCCCTCGTGACGTTCCAGCACTCCCTGCTGACGCCCGACAGCCGCTTCGATCTCTGGCTCAGGGGCGACAAATCGGCGCTATCGACCGATGAGCACCAGGGCTACCTCCTGTTCAAATCATATGGCTGCATTTCCTGCCATCAGGGTGTGAATGTCGGCGGCAATCTCTTCCAGCGCCAAGGCGTGTTCAAACCGCTGGTCTCGACCGGCCCACAGGTGGTGCGGGTGCCGAGCCTGCGCAACGTCGCGACCACCGCGCCGTATTTTCACGACGGCAGCGCAGCCACCCTCGAAGAGGCTGTCGGCAGGATGGCGAAAGCCCAGCTGGACCGCACGCTGACGGACAAGCAGATCGCCGTGATCGTGGCATTCCTCAAGACGCTGACGGGAAACTATCGCGGCTCACCCGTTGTAGCCGGAGCAAGACCATGAGACCGGGCTGGGCGGCTGCCATCATCGCCGTTCTCGTGTACGTGCTGACCTGGCTGTCACTACAGGCCCTGAATCCGCAAGCAGAGCGGTTCGACCAGGCATTCACCGAACTCAACCGGTTCGGCATGATCGAAAATGCGCTGTACCGGCATGTCTTCACCGCGCGCGTCGGCGTCTTGCGCAACTACGATCCGCTGGTCGACGACATGAATGCGCTGCACGATTCGCTGCAGAAGCTGCAAGAGACACAATCGACCGATGCCGCCGCAGCGGCGGTCGTCAGCCGGCTTGTGGTCTCCGTCGAGAACCAGGAAGAGCTGGTCGAACACTTCAAGACGCAAAATGCGCTGCTGCAGAACTCGCTGGCCTTCTTCGGCCGGTTTGGCGGGCAGCCTCACACCTCAGAACTGGATCCGGCGATCAGTAACGCGGTCGCGGCCGTCCTGCGCCTGGCGCTCGATACGTCGCCACCGACGGTCGGTAATGTTCGCGATCGACTCGATGAGCTGGAGCAACAGGCGCGCGAAGCCGGTCTTTCAGATTCCGTGGATGCGCTTCTTGCACATGGACGGCTGCTCAATGGGCTTCTTCCATCCGTCGACAACATTCTGAAGAGCCTGCATGGGTTGTCGCAGACTTGGCAGCAGGATCAGCTTCGCGCAACGCTTCTCAACCAGCAGACGGCATCACGCGCATCCGCGCGCCAATATCGTGTCCTGCTCTACATCACATCGCTCGTGATCGTCGCGTTCCTGGTCTATCTCGGCCTGCTCCTGAAGTCGCACGCAAGGGCGTTGCGGCGCCGCGCGGAATTCGAGCACATCATCGCTCGCATCTCGATGCGCTTCATCAATGCCGCACCGCAAGAACTTGGCGGCGAGATCGACGGTGCCCTCGCCGACATGTGCGGCTTCATCGGGCCCGACCGCGCCTATTTCGTCATGACCGGTCCGGTGCCGCGGGTGCGGGTATGGCAGAGGCCCGGCATCGAATTTCCGCCCGACTGGCCGGCGCGGGCGCCCGAACTCGCCATGCAACTCGGAACTGAAACAGACGGAACAGTGCAGATCCCGCGCGTGGAGCGGATGCCGGTGGGAGCTGCCAAAACGCTGTGCATGAGCCTCGGTCTCGGCGGATGGGCGTGCGCCACGCGGGGGGCCGATGACGGCATCACGGCGGCGCTCGGATTCGATGCCGTCGGCCGTCCCTGCCGGGCCAAGCAGCGCGAGCTTCCTCTCATGCGCATGGCCCTCGATTCAATCGTGCTCGCCGTCGAGCGGCAGTCCATGGAGCAGGAGCGCTCGCGGCTCGAAATGCGCCTGCAACAGGCGCAACGGATGGAGCAGATCGGTTTCTTCACCAGCGGCATCGCTCATAACTTCAACAACATTCTCGGCGGAATCCTCGGGCATTCCGAGGTCATCGAGGAGCATGTCGGCTCAGATGCGAAGCTCGTGCGCAATCTCGGCGCCATCAAGCGCAATGCCGAGCGCGCCAGGGATCTGATCGACCAGATTCTCCTGTTCGGACGCGCCCGCAATGCCGGGAGCAAGGCCTTGAGCATCGGCGCGCTGGTGGCCGAAGCAGCCGCGCTGCTCGGGGTCTCGCTGCCGGATGATATCGACCTCGTCATCAGGCAACCATCGACCGCCGCGATCGTCGCCGGCGAGCACGTCACCCTGCAGCAGGTCATTCTCAATCTCTGCAGAAATGCGGCCAACGCGATGCCGGATGGCGGCCGCATCGAGATCGCAACAGAGCTGCACGAGGTCACGATCCAACGCACTTTCAGTCAAGATAGCGTCACCCCCGGACACTACGTCTGCATCGCGATAACCGACACCGGCCACGGCATCGACTCCCACCTGCTGGAACGGATCTTCGAGCCATTCTTCACCACGCGGCCATCCGGAAACGGGCTTGGGCTCGCGACGGTGCGCGAAATCGTCCGGGAGCATGGCGGAGCGCTCAATGTGCAAAGCACGGTTGGCGAAGGAACCCGATTCGAGATTTGGCTGCCACGCGCGTCCGCGGCCGAGCCGGCGTCGGCGCGGCATATCGGGCTTCCCAAGGGCGATGGCGAGACTGTCTTGCTCGTCGCCCATAGCAATCCGTGCGTGCTTCGCGACGAAGAGCTGCTCGCAGCCCTCGGTTACGAGCCGGTCGGCTTCTCCAGTCCGGAAGCCGCGCTGGCGGCCGCCCGTCTCCGAGCGGACCGCTTCGACATGATCGTGGTCGGCCATTGCGGATCAGGCCCAGCCTCGCTGCAAACGGCTGCCGCTCTGCATGATGCGCTGCCACGGGTGCCGATCGTCCTCGCCACCAAAGCGGCGATCGAGATCGGCGCCGACACTCTGGTCGCGGCCGGCATTTTCGATGTGGTTCGCTGGCCACTGGTGGCCGAAGAAATTGCGATTGCGCTCGCGAACGGCTCAGAGCGCAACAACGTCGGTCCACCGGCCGCGGAGCGTTACCCGACGCCACGGAGATCGCCGCTGCATTGAGCGACAGGCTCGCCTGGACAAGTTCGAGAATGCGCGTGGTCATGCGACGAACCGAGGAGAGGACACGATGATGAGATCTTGGGATGGACTTCACCGCCCGGGTTGCGGCTGCTGTGCCGCACCGGGGTCGCTGTCGCGCCGCAGCTTCATCGTCGGAACGACTGCGGTGGGAGCAACGGCCGTCGTGACCGGTACGCGCGCGTTTGCGCAAGACCGCAGCCTGATCGACACCCACCACCATTTCTATCCACCGCGCTACCAGAAGCTCTGGCTGGACTGGGAAGATGCGCGCAAGCTGCCGCACTTTCCCGGTCAGGTCGCCTGGACGCGGCAGAAACAGATCGAGGATATGGACGAGGCCGGAATCCGCACCGCCATCCTGTCGCTGGCGTCGACGCCCGGCGTCTGGTTCGATCTCGGGCCGGACAAAGCCAGCGAGCTGGCGCACGAGTGCAACGACTTCGCCGCCGAGATGATGCGCGACAGTCCCGGCCGGTTCGGGCTGTTTGCGACCTTGTCAATGCTCGATGCCGACCGGACGCTGCGCGAGATCGACTACGTATTCGACACGCTCAAGGCCGACGGCGTCGGTCTTCAAACCAATTACGGCGACACCTGGCTTGGCGATGCGCGCTACCGGCCGGTGTTCGAGGAATTGAACCGGCGCAAGGCCTTGGTCTATGTGCATCCGCTGGTCGCGAATTGCTGCGCGGCTCTGAGCGTGGGCACTTTCCCGGCGGTCATCGAGGTGCCGCACGACACCACGCGCACGATCACGAGCCTGCTTCTGTCGGGCGGCTTCGCGCGCTGGCGTGACATCAGGTGGCTGTTCTCACATGCGGGCGGCACGATGCCGATGATGGCGGGTCGCATCGAATCCTTCTATGGGGCCCGGCCCGATCTGCATCAATTCGCGCCCGACGGCATTACGGGCGAACTGCGGCGCCTCTACTACGACACGGCCAATGCGACCAGCGCGCCATCGATCGGGGCATTGTTGAAGCTGGTCCCGACCTCGCAGGTGACCTACGGCTCGGACTATCCGTACTTCCGGCTGGATCAGATGCGCGACCTGGAACGATTGGGGTTGGCCACCTCCGACCTCAAGGCGATCGGCAACGGCACTGCACTCCGGCTAATGCCGCGGCTTAGTGGGTAACCCGACCCGCACCACGGGCTCGATCACCGAAGCAGACGCAGCCTGTGGCCTTCCGCCTGGACTAACTAGTACCGCCTTTTCTTAGAGCGTGAGTCGCGAGTTGGCGTCGGGATTGTGGCCGACGCACTTTCCGCGCTTGAGCCACCGTGTCACTTCGCTTTGATTCCGGGTACTAAACACCTGACACTCCCGCAGATCGGAGGCGAGGCGTCCGGTCGTGCGGGCGCCGTCAAGATCAGACAAACGCATGGGTTCGCGTTCCATCGCGGCTCACCTCATGCGAACCCACGCGCCTTTGCAGGCCGAGGACTTCACTGCGGCATCGATGAACTTCACCCCTGCGAGGCCATCCTCTACGGTCGGGAACAGGACGTTGGGATCGGGCTTCTCGCCGGCTCTCGCCGCGCGGATGGCGCGCGCGGCCTCGGCATAGATCGTCGCAAAACCTTCGAGGTAGCCCTCGGGGTGGCCGGAGGGAACGCGCGTGACGCGGGCCGCCGCGCCGATGGCGCCGGCGCCGCCGCGGGTCAGGAGCTGTCTGGGCCGGCCATGCGGCGTGAACCAGAGCTGGTTCGGATTCTCCTGGGCCCATTCGAGGCCGCCCTTGCTGCCGTAGATCCGCAGCGTCAGGGCATTCTCATTGCCAACCGCGACCTGGCTCGCCCATAGCATGCCCTTGGCGCCGCCCTTCCACTTGAGCAGGATCTGGACATCATCATCGAGGCGCCGTCCCTCGACGAAGGTCGAGAGCTCGGCGAGCAACTCGTCGAGCTCGAGCCCGCTGACGAAGCAGGCGAGATTGTAGGCATGCGTGCCGATGTCGCCGATGCAGCCGCCCGCGCCGGAGCGAGCCGGATCCGTGCGCCACGCCGCCTGCTTGTGGTTGCTTGCCTCCAGCCGCTCGGTCAGCCAGTCCTGAAGATATTCCGCCTGCACCAGCCGGATCTCGCCGAGCTCGCCGTTTGCAACCATGGCCCTTGCCTGTCGCACCATGGGATAGCCGGTGTAGTTGTGCGTCACCACGAACACCCTGCCCGTCGTCCTCACCAGCGCGACCAGCTCTTCGGCTTCGGCCACGGTCGTCGTCAGCGGCTTGTCGCAGATGACGTGGATTCCCGCCTGGAGGAAAGCCTTCGCGACGGGAGCGTGCATGTGGTTTGGCGTGACGATCGCGACCGCCTCGATGCCGTCCGCCCGCGCAGCTTCGGCCTTCGCCATCTCCTCGAAGGAGCCATAGGCGCGATCGGAGGCCAAGCCGAGCTCCCTCGCCGAGGCCTTGGCTCGGATCGGATCGGATGCCAGCGCACCGGCCACCAGCTCGAACTGGTCATCGATCCGTGCGGCAATGCGGTGGACCGCGCCGATGAAGGCGCCCTGTCCGCCGCCGACCATTCCCAGCCGGATACGATCATGTCGACCGGCTTGATTGCTTGCCTCGATCGCCATTTTCGTTCTCCGCTCAGGACAGGCCCAGCATCTTGCGGTTGGCAATGTCGTCCGCGCCCGAGCCCGCGAAATCGTCGAAGGCCTTCTCGGTCACGCGAATGAGATGGCTCTTGATGAACCCTGCGCCCTCCTGCGCCCCCTGTTCGGGATGCTTGATCGCACACTCCCATTCGAGCACCGCCCAGCTCGCGTAGTCATACTGCGTCAGCTTCGAGAAGATCGCGCCGAAATCGACCTGGCCGTCGCCAAGCGAGCGGAAGCGGCCGGCGCGGTCGACCCAGCTCTGAAACCCGCCATAGACGCCCTGGCGGCCGGTCGGATTGAACTCGGCGTCCTTGACGTGGAAGGCCTTGATACGCTCGTGATAGATGTCGATGTAGTCGAGGTAATCGAGCTGCTGCAGCACGAAGTGCGAGGGATCGTAGAGCAGATTTGCGCGCCTGTGGTTTTTCACCCGCTGCAGGAACATCTCGTAGGAGACGCCGTCGTGCAGGTCCTCGCCCGGGTGGATCTCATAGGCGAGATCGACCCCATGTTCCTCGGCATAGTCGAGGATGGGGTGCCAGCGCCTCGCGAGCTCATCGAACGCCGCCTCGACGAGACCAGGCGGACGCTGCGGCCACGGGTAGATATAGGGCCACGCCAATGCGCCGGAAAACGTTGCGTGGGCGGTGAGCCCAAGCCGCCTTGACGCCAGGATCGCCCGCTTGACCTGGTCGACGGCCCAACTCGTGCGCGACTTCGGATTGCCGCGAACCTCTGGCGCTGCGAACCCGTCGAATGCCGCATCATAGGCTGGGTGAACGGCAACGAGCTGGCCTTGAAGATGGGTCGAGAGCTCCGTGATCGCCAGTCCGTGGCGCGCCGCAATCCCCTTCACCTCGTCGGCATAATCCTGCGACTCGGACGCCCTCTCGAGGTCGAAAAGCCTCCCATCCCAGGTCGGGATCTGGACTCCCTCGTAACCGAGCGAAGCCGCCCATCCGCAGATCGAATCGAACGAGTTGAACGGCGCCGCATCCGCAGCGAACTGGGCCAGGAAGATTCCCGGTCCCTTGATCATCCTCATCTCATGCTCCCTCTTCCGTGGATTTGCTCGTTACGCGCTCACCGGGCCCGGCTTGTACTGAGCATTCGGCGTTTCCCCATGGGCTATCTTACTCGGACGGTCGGACCAGACCACCAGATTTTGCACCTTCGCCGCAAGGCCATCGTCTCGAGGCCTGACGGCCGCAGTCGCCGCGACGCAAGGTGACATCAACAGGCCCCCCGTCTTCGCACGCTGTTGCGGTCCCTGATGCGTCGATAACGCTCCGCAGTTCTGTGTCCGAGGTTCATGGCAGTCCAGCTCATGATGGAGCGAAGCGGCGACAGCCGCTATCCCTTCGCCCGCGCAAGCGCGGCCGAAGTGGCGGAGACCGGGCGGCACTTCCAGCGCCTGACCAGCAGCGGCTTCGCCGCGACCGCGCGCCGCGCCCCCGGACAGGTGGAGCTCATCGGGTCATTCGATCCTCGCGTCGACGAACGCGGCTGGGCCGCTCCCCTTAAGTGAGACAAGATCATTTCTGTGACGGTGAGTGAAGCGTCATCGTCATTTGTTTTGCGCGAAGGCGGAAGCTGACTGGCAGCGTACCCGCCAGTGTACCCGGCGCTTTTGACGTGGTCTTCGAAGGTCGGCCGTGTGTTGCTACACGACCGCTACTCGCTCAATTGAGATCTGATCCCTATCCCTCAGCCGAACACAAGAGCACAGGTTCGGGCTGCGCACGACGAGGCGCTTCGGTATCGGTGGTCGCGGGGAGGCGCAAACACCGATATCGACATTCCGTTCGGGCTGCGATCCAACCGACGGTCTTCCCTTCGCGTCAGACGTCGAGAGGCTTGAGCTTTGCGCGCCACGTTCTTCCACGCGAAATCCGTCCTACGACCCCACATTCCGAAGCTACACGAGACGGCGGCCCACTTCGCGGCGCGACGTGGGGGAGCGGGACGTGGAGCACAATGATTCGTAGTCATTGAGACGCCGTAACTCGCGTCGCCAAGCTCATTGCGTCCAAGCAAGACAATTCCTCGCAAGCAGAGGAGGAGCAAGGGCACAACGCTACCAGCAGCCGGACGCTGTTGGAGGCACAATCAGCGCCGTGCCGAGTCTGCGTTGCCGGAGAGCCATCTCGTCAGTCTGCGTTTGATGAGCGGTCAGTCTCTCAATCTGTTCCTGGTCGCCCGAAGAATGTCGTCCGACAGCTTGGGATCGTTCACGGCCCGGGCGAGGACGAGTGCTCCGACCAGCGAGGCCGCGGTCGCCAGCGCCTTTTCCTCGCGCTGCCGGGGCTTCAGCCCGGACTCCATCCGGCCACTCAGGAGCGCGATCACGCCCCGCACTCCGGCCGTGAAGCGCTCTCTCACGCCTTCGCTTTGACGCGGCATTTCACAACTCAGGGCTGCGAACGGGCAGCCGCTTCCCGGCTCGTCGCGATGCGCCGCCGAGAGGTATTCTGAAACGTAGTCGCCGAGAGCAAAGACCTCGGGCAGTTCCTGCCCTTTGGCGGCGATCGCGTAGGCGACCGCTTCTTCGACGAGCCGTTCCTTGGAGCCGAACTGACTGTAAAGGCTGCCATGGGTCAGCCCGGCCGCCTCCGTCAGCGCGTCGACACCTACGCCGGAGATGCCGCGCTCCCGCATGAGGCGGGAGGCGGCCTCGAGAATACGCTCGCGGTTTTTGGCAGCCTGCTCTTTTGAAACGCGCATGTTCGAATCCTGAGTCACGGAGCTTGACAAATATAATGGCGATCGTCATCTATTTCAATCATTACGATCGTAATCATAATTGTTCAGGACCGGCGCTGCCGTCAGGAGAAACGCATGAACGAGATGAAGGCGAAGATCGCGCTCGTGACCGGCGCCTCGTCAGGCATCGGCGAAGCCACCGCGGGGCGGCTCGCGAAGGCCGGCTACAAGGTCTATGGGACCAGCCGAAGGGGAGCCCAGGCCGGCAACCGACCGTTCGAGATGCTGTCCCTGGATGTGACCAGCGATGACTCCGTGGAGTCTGCCGTCGCCGAAGTGATGCGGCGCGACGGCCGCGTTGATCTGCTCGTGAACAATGCCGGCTTCGGTGTTGCCCCAGGCGGGGCGGAGGAGAATTCGATCGATCAGGCCCGATCGATTTTCGACACGAACTTTTTCGGACTGGTCCGGATGACGCGCGCCGTCGTGCCTCACATGCGACGCCAGGGGAATGGCCGCATCATCAACATCGGCTCCGTGCTCGGCTTTCTGCCGATGCCCTATGGCGCGCTCTATGCTGCAACCAAGCACGCAGTGGAGGGCTATTCGGAATCGCTCGACCATGAACTGCGCACGAGGGGTATCCGGGTCTCGGTCATCCAGCCCGCGTACACGAAGACGCCGTTCGACGCGAACTTCATGGAGCCGGATGCCAAGCTCGATGCGTATCGCGAGGCACGCGAGGGCGTGGCCAGACGCGTGAACGAGGTGATGGCAACGGCCGAGCACCCCGGCGTCGTGGCCGACACCGTCCTGATGGCGGCCAACGCGGCGCACCCGAAAATCCGATACACGGCCGGCAAACTTGCGAACCGCCTGCGATTGCTTCGCCGGTTCGCGCCCGCCGGCCTGGTGGATGCCGGGATTCGAAAGGACCTGCGGCTTGACGCGCTGCCGGCGTCCCAGCCCGCCCGCACTGCCCGCTCCTTCTGACCACGTGCGGCAATCCAAGGAGACTACGATGTCTTTCAAAGCTGTTCTCGTCCGCAAGACCGATGCGGGGCTGACGATCGAACTCGCGAACCTGACGGACGCCGATCTGGCGGAAGGGGATGTGACCGTCGCGATCGACTATTCGACCGTCAACTACAAGGATGGCATCGCCATCACGGGTCGCGGGAACATCATCCAGAAATTCCCCTTGGTTCCTGGCATCGACCTCGCAGGCACCGTCGAAACGTCGTCCGATCCAGCCTTCCAGGCCGGCGACAAAGTGGTCGTTCACGGGTGGGGTCTCGGTGTCACCCACAATGGAGGCTTCGCTCAGAGGGCGCGCGTGCCTGGGAAGTGGCTGACCAAGCTGCCGGGCGCAATCAGCACCCGGCAAGCGGCTGCGATCGGCACGGCGGGCTTCACGGCCATGCTCAGCGTGCTCGCGCTGGAGCACAACGGCGTTACGCCGGATCACGGCGACGTCCTGGTGACAGGCGCGAATGGCGGCGTGGGTTCTGTGTCCATCGCTCTGCTGTCGAAGCTGGGCTACCGCGTCGTGGCCTCGACGGGACGGCCGAATGAAGCCGAGTATCTCAGGGCTCTCGGAGCCGCCGAGATCATCGATCGCAACACACTGTCCCAGCCGTCTCAGCATCCAATTCTATCGCCGCGCTGGGCCGGCGCGATCGACTCCGTCGGCAGCCATACCCTCGTGAACGTCCTCGCCCAGACACAGTATGGCGGTACGGTCGCCAGCTTCGGCCTCGCTCAAGGCGTCGACCTCCCCGGGACCGTGCTGCCCTTCATCCTTCGCGGCGTCACGCTCGCAGGCGTCGACTCCGTCAACGCGCCTTCGGCCAAACGGGTCGAGTCCTACAAGCGGCTTGCGACCGACCTCGACGCCGCGAAGCTGGAATCCATGGTGACCGTCGTTGGGCTGGCAGAGGCCGCTGACGTCGCCCGCAGCATCCTTGGCGGGACCATTCGCGGCCGCGTGGTCGTGGACGTCAACGCATAGGGATCCAGCCATGTCGGCTCTGTCGGCGGCTGCACATGCCGCCGGGTCGATGTCGTGTAGTCAAACACGTCCTGCTGTCGTTCAGGATAGACGCCGGCGAGCATCGCAAACTCGGAAGGCGTTGCTCGGACGGAGCTGCGCGCCGAGGCGAGTGTTGATCACCATTTCTCGGTCCACGGTCGGAGCACGACTTCGAACGCCCAGGTCGACCGATGCTGCTGATGAAGCTGAAGGTATGTTTTCGCGATATGGGCAGGGTCGGCCATGTTGTCATCGACAGTCGTGCCGGCCAGCCGGTGCGAACGGGTCCCGTCCTCCTGGGTCCAGCCGATCGCGGCGTCGATCGGCACATTCGCGACGTGGATACCCTGCGGCATCAGTTCTCTTGCCATGCTTTGCGCGAGGCCGGACTTGGCATGACATGCCATTGCAAAAGCACCACCTGATGGGAAGCCTTTGAGCGCCGCGCTGGCGTTCGTGAAGATGATCGTTCCTCTCGCGCCATTGGCGTCGGTTTCGTTTCCGAGCATCAGCCGAGCCGCCTGTTGGCCGACCAGAAATGCACTGAATGCCGAGTTTCGAAGTGTCTCGAACGCCATGAGCGGGTCCGCTTCGACAACGGTCTTGCGAAAGATACCGGGAACCCGGCCATCGATGTTATGCACGACAAGCCTCGGCGGCCCGACGTCTTGAACGACATTCTCGAAAAGTCGTGCCACGTCGGCCGGCTCGCTCGCATCGCAGGCGTATCGACGCACGCCATGCGTCTTTTCGAGAGTCTCGAGGACCGCCTTTTCGGGATTCCTGGCTGCGACGCAGACACGCATGCCGCTTTCCGCAAACAGCCTGGCGCAACTCGAGCTGATGCCCGGGCCGCCGCCGACAATGAGTGCAACGTTCTGTCCGGAAGTCTGGGTGTCGCGTTTGGATTCAGTCATGTTGCCTCCTCAGATGTTTTTCGATCTTGCCAAACGGACGTCTGTTACATCCGATGTCGCAACATAGCATCGCAAGTCCGGTTTCTAGTGTACGACCGTAACGACGACCTTGCCCTTTGCGCGCCCGGTCTCGACATAGGCCAGCGCATCACCGGTCTTCTCAAACGGGAACACTTTGTCCACGACCGGCCGGATCACGCCGGATTCGATCAGGGACGTGATTTCGCCCAACTGCTGTCCCTGCGCTCGCATGAACAGGAATGAGAAGCGCACGCCTAGGCCTTTGGCTTTCTTGCGCACACCACGGCTCAACAGGCGTATCACCAATTTCAGAAATGGGTTCAACCCCAGTTCCCTGGCGAATTCGGGGTCGGGCGGCCCCGAGATCGAGATGAGGAGGCCACCCGGTTTCAACATGCGCAGGGATTTTTCAAGCGCCTTGGCGTCCTGGCTGTGCAGGACTACATCGTAGCCCGACAAAACCTTCTCGAAATCCTCCGTCTTGTAGTCGATGACCACGTCTGCGCCGAGGCTCCTGACCAGTTCGACATTGTTCGTGCTCGTCGTTGTCGCAACTGTCGCGCCGAGATGCTTGGCGAGCTGGATGGCAAAAGTCCCCACACCACCGGAGCCGGCCTGAATGAAGACCTTCTGCCCGGGCTTCAGCTTGGCCACCTCTACCAGCGCCTGCCAGGCGGTCAGCCCGACCAGCGGGATGGAGGCGGCCTCTTCCATGCTGATGTTTTTCGGCTTCAGCGCCACGTCGTTTTCATTCATGGCAATGAATTCCGCGAACGTTCCGACCCGATGATCGCGCGGCCGTGCATAGACCTCGTCACCGACCTTGAACCGCCTGACCTTGGGGCCAACCCTGGTGACGATCCCGGCAACATCGTGGCCGAGAACGAAAGGCGGACGATACGGCAGGAAGAGCTTGAATTCTCCATCCCTGACCTTGGAGTCCACGAGGTTCACCGCAGTTGCATGAACGCGAACCAGGACATCATCGTCCCGCACCTCCGGCTCCGGTATCTCGGCCAGGCGCAGCGCGCCCTTCTTTTTGTATTTATCGACGACGAATGCCTTCATGGTGTCTTCTCCGATTTCAAATCTGGCGGCGGGATCAGGCGTCGAGAAAAGACAGCGCCTTCGGCACGAAATCGGCATGGTTCTGGAAAATCCCGCCATGCCCGGCATCTTCGTAGATGACCAGTTGCGCGCCCGGGATGCGGCGGACCATGTCGATGCTGTTTGCCGTCGGCACCATGATATCGCTATCGCCATTCGCGATCAGTACCGGGACCCCAATGCTTCCGAGATCCTGAGGCGCCTGCTGGCCCCAGCTCTTGATCGCCTTGAGTTGCCGCAAGAAGGCTTCCGGTGTTGGCCCTTTGTCCCGGTCTGCCTTGCGCTCCTTCAGCCGGCCGAGAAAGGCTTTTGCGGCCCGGCGACCGTTGGCCGTGGACGTGAAGAACAGGTAGAATTTCGGGTCTCGCAGCGTCAGCAAGCCCTTGATCATCAAAGGCCATGACACCGGCCCCACCTTGTCGATGCCTGCGCCGCCTGCCGGGCCCGTGCCGGTCAGAATGAGTTTGCGGACGAGGTCCGGCGCCTTCAGCGTAAGATCCTGCGCCACAAATCCCCCGAGGGAAAAGCCGAGCAGATCGACCTTCTCGAAGCCCAGCGTCCGGATCAGGCCAATCGCATCCCGCGCCATTTCTCCGACGGTGACAGGCGCCTTCCCGCCCGACGCGCCGATACCTCGGTAGTCGATCGCGATCACACGACGCTTGCTGGCGAGGCCGTCCACGATCCGCGGGTCGAAATTGTCTAGAACCGCGCCCCAATGGTTGAGAAGGACCAGCGGCACGCCGGCGCGGGGACCGATATCGCGATAGGCAAAATTCGTTCCTGCGGCACTGATCGAAAGATTTGGCGCATCGACGTAGCGCGCGACCGATCCGGTGTGGCTGACATAACTGCTCATCGCTTGCTCCATCGTCCGGCTCGGACCGGAAATCCTGAAACGGCCGACGGGTAGCGTAGGCGCGGAGTTTTATCGCACGCCGCCCGCACGACGGTTTCCGCTACGCTGTCGGCGGCGTCGGCCACAACGATCGCTAGTTCGAACCCCGCGAGATCTTTCGCGCGGCTCGCGTCGTCCGCGGCGAGCGGCGCATCGGACAGCAGAGCGCAGGCTTCAACGACCGGCATATCCTACCTCTTCAAACGCAGCTCCGATTGCGGCCGGCGGCTGTCATTCGCTTGATTTTTTGAATGACGACCGTCATTATAAAAGAATAGATGACGATCGTCATGAAATAAGTCAAGCGGAGCTTTGCGAATCTGAGAACGCTCAGCCGTGGTCAGGACAATCCGACGCAGGTCCGGGTCAGGACAATCAGACGCGGGTCAGGCTATCAACGGAGAGAGCAACCCATGAGAGTGTCGCGAGACAAGGCGCTGAAGAACCGCGAGCAGATCATCAAGGCTGCGGCGCGCCTGCTGCGTCAGCATGGTTTTGACGGGATCGGCGTTGCCGACATGATGAACGCAGCCGGCCTGACCCATGGCGGCTTTTATCGCAACTTCGCGTCAAAGGATGATTTGGCTGTCAAGGCCAGCGAACATGCGGTCGCGGGCACGATAGCGTTGCTGAAGAATGGGCTGGCCCAACAATCTCGAGATCCGCTTCGCGCGCTCATCGAACGTTACGTTTCGTCCGCGCATCGCGACGATCCAGGCTCCGGGTGCATTCTGCCGGCGTTGGCCGCGGACGCCGCGCGGCGCGACGATCCCGCTCTCCGCGCCGTCTTCTTCACGGCGATTCAATTCTATCTCGACCAGATTGCGAAACTGTCGCCCCCGCCCGCAGGGGCGATCGGCGGACGACACCCGGCCGCTATCCTCTCGGAGGTGGTCGGCGCTATCATCCTGTCGCGCGTGATTGCGAATAGCGCTCTGGCGGACTCAATGATTTCTGACGTAGTGGCGGATATTGTCGGACCATCTCCCGCAAACAAATCGAACGAGGAGTGATTCCATGCGGGCAGCAGATGGTTCGGACCCCGATCGGGGCGCGATCCTGCAGAGTTCATGGCCTTGCAGATCGAGCACTGCTCGGTCCACAAAAACGGCTCCGTGCCAAGAGCCCCGCTTGCAGCGACATCTCCGAAGGAGACCGATCGACTCCGGCCTCCCCCCTGATTCTCGACCGAGGGGCAGATGATGCCCACCTGGCGACGAGAGCGTCATATACTCGTCCAGGAACCGGCATGCCATGCACATCGCTATGAAATGGCGGCTCGTCAACTCACTGTCATACGGCAGGCCGCGACAAATCTCGTCAGCTCTGCATTGAAGGCGGATGGCTTTTCGATCTGTGGCGTGTGGCCGCAATCGTCGAAAAGTACGATCGTGGCTTTGGGAGTCAGAGCGGCAGCGGCAACCGAGTCCTTGGCCGGCAGGACGACATCTTGTTTTCCGTGAATGAATAGCACCGGCGTGTCGAGCGATTTGAGGATCGCGTGACTTCGTCTCCAGACAGAGTCAGCCAGCCCGGCCAAAGTAGCGGTGGCGCGCAAGCTTTGCAGCAAGGCTTTCGCGCCGCCGACGCGATACGTGTTGCGTTCGACGACCTCACGCAGGGCGGGGGTAATGCTCGCCTGATCCCTACGCAAGCTCGCCCGCCGCGGGTTGCGCGGCGTCAAGCTGGTGATCTCGGACGCGCATGAAGGCATCAAGGCCTCAGTCAGCAAGATCCTGAACGCGACCTGGCAACGCTGTCGCGTCCACTTCATGCGCAACGTTCTGGCTCATGCCGGGAAGAGCGGACGCCGGGTGTTCTCCGCCTTCATCGCTACTGCATTCGCGCAGGATGATGCAGAGGCTGCCAGAGCGCAATGGCGCAAGGTCGCGGACCAGATCCGCCCCAAACTGCCCAAGCTTGCCGCCTTCATGGACGACGCCGAGACCGACGTGCTGGCCTATATGAGCTTCCCGGCCGCGCATCGTGCAAGCTGCATTCGACCAATCCAATCGAGCGGGTCAATGGCGAGATCAAGCGCCGCACCGAGGTCGTTGGCATCTTCCCAAACGAGGACGCCATCGTCAGTCTCGTCGGTGCGATCCTGCTCGAGCAAAACGACGAATGGGCCGTCCAACGCGCTCGTTACATGACACTGGAAACCATCGCTCCGCTGAGCAATGATGCCATCGTCGGCCTGCCCGCCGTGGCAGGCTGATCAGCTCGGCCCGAACGGAAACCGTCCGGTGACCCACCACCGCTCCTACACCACTCTACGGGACACGATCGCGGTGACCATTTTAGCCAACTCGTTCGGCCGACCGTGGACAGAAGACGACTTCAGAACGAGTTGGGACAAAGCCTTCAAGAAAACATCGCTGAAGAATCTGCACTTCCATGACCTTCGGGGCACTGCCGTAACGCGCCTGGCGCTATCCGGCTGCTCCGTCCCGGAAATCGCGGCCATCACAGGCCATTCACTGAAGACGGTACAGGAGATCCTGGACGCGCATTACCTTGGCGGCCGTCTTGAACTTGCAGAGTCTGCCATCCAAAAGTTGAGCGGCATGTACGGTTAGACGCGGAGAGCGAGCAGCGGATGCTGTCCGATCCGGAATGTTCGACTCTGGCTTACGGCCAATGTGCAGGAGCAAACTGCGCTCAACTTCTCATTGCCGCGAGAGCTGAAAACCTACCTGCATGGGCGACATTGCGCACGGACGGCGAACAGATTTCTCAAACCGATCGTCAAACCGATGAGCCGGTTCTGCGCCCTATTTCGGCTAAGTCCTTGAAAGGCTTGGTGGGCGCACCAGGGCTCGAACCTGGGACCCGCTGATTAAGAGTCAGCTGCTCTACCAACTGAGCTATGCGCCCGGATCTTGCATCCGGAGAAAGCCTTCGCAAGAGCCGGTCGTTTAGCAAAGCGATTCCGGGATGTCCAGCGATCCGACACGAAATTTCGGCACATTCGATCTGGAAAAGCCGCCTCGGCAAGGCGGCTCCTCCCCTGTTGGAATCAGAGTGGTTCAGGCGGATCGCCAACGGCCCGTCAGAGTCGCCCGGACTCGCGTCCCTCGTCGGACCAGCCCATGCGATCCATCGGATGGCCCATCGGTCCCGGGCCGAATCGATGCTCGCCGAAGCGCGGACCGTCCTCCGGGCCGCCCTCGCCGCGCTCCATCCAGCGGTGGTGCCGGGGACCGTCCGGTCCCATCATGCGCCCCATCGGCCGGGTCAATGCGGCGAGCCGGCGCTTCTGCCCCTCATCGAGGGTCTTGTAGAGCGGGTCAGCGGCATCGGCGACTTTCTTCATCGCATCCGCCGTGACCGCCATGGTGTCGGCGTGCTCGCGCAGCCGCGCCACTGGATCGATATCCTTGTCCTGCGCATCGGCGGACGCGTTCATCCGCGCATTGGCGCGATCGAACCGCAGCTTGACGAGATCGCGCACGGCGCTCTCGACCGGCGGCCACAGCTTGTCCTGATCGGCTGACAGCTTCAGGCCGGCATGGACCGAGGCGATGCGCGCATCGAGCATGGCGGCACGATCTTCCGGATTCATCCGGACGTGCTGCATGTGATCATGAAACCAGGCGCGATGCTGGGCGTAGACTGCGGTCGAACCGGCAATGGCGAGCACGGCGACAGCGGCGATGGTGAACCTTCTCATGCCAACCTCCTTGGAAAGTCCGACGCAGCATGAGCTTGCCGCGCCCGGCGTTCAACTTACAGTTTGGACAGAGTGTACGACCTTACGAAGATGTAATTGCTTCAAATACCTTTCTGTTTTTGCAAATCAGTTTCAGTTTGTTGCCGTACCTCACAACATCCCGAGCATGCGCGGCAACCACAGCGAGATTTCCGGCACGTAGGTGACGAGCGCGAGGAAGCCGAGCATCGTCAGCAGCCAGGGCATGACGGCGATGGTGAGCTCGGTGATGCCCATCTTGGCGATGCCGGAGGCGACGTAGAGGTTGAGCCCGACCGGCGGGTGGCACATGCCGACCTCCATGTTGACCACCATCAGGATGCCCAGATGCACCGGGTGGATGCCGAGCTTGACCGCCACCGGAAACAGGATCGGTCCCATGATCAGAACGATCGAGGTCGCTTCCATGACGTTGCCGGCGAGCAGCAAGAGGACGTTCACGACCAGCAGGAACACCGCCCAGTTCACACCGGCCGTTGCCATCCAGTTGGCGATCTGCTGCGGGATGTTCTCGTTGGCCATCAGGAACGAGAACAGCACGGCATTGGTGATGATGTAGAGGATCATCGCGCTCATGTTGGCCGAGCCGAGCAGCACCTTCGGCACGTCCTTCAGCGACATGTCGCGATAGACGAACACGGCGATGACGAAGGCGTAGACCGCGCTCACGGCGGCGGCCTCAGTCGGCGTGAACTTGCCGGTATAGATGCCGCCGAGCACGATCACGATCAGCAGCAGGCCCCACATGCATTTGCGGAACGCGATGAAGCGCTCGGCCCAGCTTGCCCGCGGCAGCCGCGGGTAGTCGTTCTTCCAGGCACGATAGAAGGTCGTCAGGCCGAGCAGTGTGGCGAGCATGATTCCGGGGATCACGCCGGCGATGAACAGCTGGCCGACCGAGGCCGAGGAAACGCGATGGCCGGCCGGATCGAGCGCGATGCTGCCGCCGGTCGCGACCGCATAGACCACCATCACGATCGAGGGCGGGATCAGGATGCCGAGCGCGCCCGAGGTCGTGATGACGCCGGCGCCGAAGCGCTTGGGAAAGCCCTGCTTGACCATCGCCGGCAGCATGATCGAGCCGATCGCGATCACGGTGGCGGGCGACGAACCGGACACCGCGGCAAACAGCGCGCAGGCCACGACGCCGGCAAGCCCCAGGCCGCCATACCAGTGCCCGACCATCGAGGTCGCAAAATTGATCATGCGGCGGGCGACGCCACCATGGGTCAGGAAATTGCCGGCAAGAATGAAGAACGGGATCGCCATGATCTCGAAATTGTCGATGCCGGTGAACAGCTTCAGCGCGACGGACTCGGTCGGCACGTTCGTCATGAAGAAGACGAAGGACAGCACGGTGAGGCCGAGCGCGATCGAGATCGGCATGCCCGTCAGCATCAGGAAGATGAGCAGGCTGAAGATGAGGAGGCTGCTCATCGCAGGGCCTCCGTCGCGTTCGCATCGACGCCCTCGACATAGGCGTGGTCGTGATGCGGCAGCTCGTCATGGCGGAGATAATGCCAGGCGACCTGGAGGAAGCGGAAGCACATCAGATACGAGCCGAGCGGGATGCAGAGATAGACCAGCCAGCTCGGCAGCTCCATGTCCGGCGTCACCTGGTCGGTCTGCGACAGGCCGTAGACGAACTTGGCGCCCATCGTGCCGATGACGGCGGTGAAGAATGCCCCGCACAGCAGCCCGAACAGGATCGTCACCTTGCGTAATGACGGCCTGAGCTGGTTGACCAGCACGTCGACGCCGACATGAATGCCGGTGCGCACGCCATAGGCGGCGCCGAACTTCGCCATCCACACGAACATGTAGATGCACAGCTCCTGCGCCCAGGACATGTCGATCGGGAACAGCAGCGGGTAGAACAGCGGCACGCCGACCAGGTAGCGATGCAGCACCGCCAGGAAGATGATCGAGGTCGCCGCCGCGATCAGAAATGCAATCAGGATCTCCTCGAGCCGATCGAGGATGCGCAATAAAAACCCCAAGTCCTCTCCCCCACCCCGTCGATCTCACCGCCGCGGCGCTTGAGCGCGCCGTCTGTTTTTCGCGGCGATCCCGCGATCACATCTCGCCATGACGATGCGCGAACGAAGCGGTCCGCGCATCGCCCACTCACCGCCGCTCAGTTGGTCGTGCCGCGGGTCTCTTTGAGGAATTCGTCGATCAGCGGCTGGCCGACGCGGCCCGCCACGTCCTTGTACACTGGCATCATCGCCTTGCGCATCGCCTCGTCCTGCGCCGGCGTCAGCTTCACGAGCTCGGACTTGCCTGACTTGCGGATCTCCTCCAGCGCGTCCGCGTTCTCCTTGGCCGACTGGCCGTTGCCATAGGCGGTCGCCTCGTTCATGGCCTTGTCGCAGGCCGCGCGGATGTCAGCCGGCAGGCCGTCCCAGAACTTCTTGTTCACGACCACGACGTAGCCGATGTAGCCGTGATTGGTGAGCGTGATGTACTTCTGCACCTCGTGCATCTTCTGCGTATAGATATTCGAGGGCGTGTTCTCCTGGCCGTCGACGACGCCGGTCTGCAGCGCCTGATAGACTTCCGAGAAGGCCATGACCTGCGGGATGGCGCCGAGCGTGCGGAATTGGGCGTCCAGCACCTTCGACGACTGGATGCGGAACTTCATGCCCTTGTAGTCGGCGGGGTCGACCAGCTTCTTGTTGGCGCTCATCTGCTTGAAGCCGTTGTCCCAGTAGGCGAGCCCGATCATCCCCTTCGCCTCGAGCAGCTTCAGAAGCCTGGTGCCGAGCGGCCCGTCGGTCACCTTCCTTAAGGTGGCGAGGTCCGGCAGAATGTAGGGCAGATCGAACACCTCGAATTCCTTGATGCCGATCGGGCCGAACTTGGAGTTCGACGGCGCCAGCATCTGCACCGCGCCGAGCTGCAGCGCCTCGAGCTCTTCCTTATCCTTGTAGAGCTGCGAATTCGGGTAGACTTCGATCTTGACCTTGCCGTCGGTGTACTTTTCCGCCAGTTCCTTGAACTTGTCGGCGGCGAGCCCCTTGGGCGTGTTCGAGGCCACCACGTGGCTGAACTTGATCACGATCGGGTTGTCGGCCGCGGTGGCCGGGCCGGCGAAAGCGCAGGCCGCGAGCGCGGCCGCGGTGGCCATCCACGCGCGCTTGGTGAAATGGCGAAGAGTGAGCTGGCGCAATGGGTCCTCCCGATGTTTCGGGGGTCATTGCGATCACGCCCCCGCTTTGTATGCCACCGGCATTGTTAGCGGTTAGCCGGCGGGAATGCCATTGACCGTTAGCCGCAGTCACGGGATTCCTGTGCTGCAGCGCAAAAATGTTAATGGCTGTCATTCCGGGGCAGCCGCGCAGGCGGCTGAACCCGGAATCTAGAGGTTGTAGGAGCCGGTGCAAACCAAGCTCGGGATTCCGGGTTCGCCTCTGCGAGGCGCCCCGGAATGACGTATTGGCTCAGCTCGCGGCCACCGCAGAGGCAGCGGCCCCCTGCGCGACGTCGCGCTGGCGCTTCATGACGAGCTTGTTCAGCGCGCCCAGATAAGCCTTGGCGGACGCCACCAGCGTGTCCGGATCGGCCGCGCGCGCCGTCATCGAGCGGCCGTCCTGCGACAGCCGTACCGACACTTCCGCCTGCGCGTCGGTGCCCTCGGTCACGGCGTGGACCTGGTACAGTTCCAGCTTGGCCTCGTGCGGCACCAGCGACTTGATGCAGTTGAACACCGCATCGACCGGGCCGTTGCCCTCGGCCTCCTCGATCTTCGACTGACCATCGACATCCAGCTTCATGGTGGCGCGCTGCGGACCATGGGTGCCGGCGATCACGGTCAGCGAGACCAGCTTGATGCGGTCGAAGGCATGCACCATGCTTTCGTCGATCAGCGACTCCAGGTCCTCGTCGTAGATGTGCTTCTTGCGGTCGGCCAGCGCCTTGAAACGGACGAAGGCATCCTCGAGCTGGTTGGAGCTCAGCTTGTGGCCCATCTCCTCCAGCTTGTGGACGAAGGCGTGGCGGCCGGAATGCTTGCCCATCACCAGCGAGGTCTGCTTCACGCCGACCGTCTCCGGCAGCATGATCTCGTAGGTCTGCGCGTTCTTCAGCATGCCGTCCTGATGGATGCCGCTCTCATGCGCGAAGGCGTTGCGGCCGACGATGGCCTTGTTGTACTGCACCGGGAACGAGGTCGCGGCCGACACCACCTTCGAGGCGTGGGTCAGCTGCGTGGTGTCGATCTTGTTCCAGTACGGCAGCTTGTCGTTGCGCACGCGCATCGCCATCACGACCTCTTCCAGCGCGGCGTTGCCGGCGCGCTCGCCGATGCCGTTGATGGTGCATTCGATCTGGCGGGCGCCGGCGCGGATGCCGGCCATCGAGTTCGCGACCGCCATGCCCAAATCGTTGTGGCAATGCACCGAGAACACCGCCTTGTCGGAGTTCGGCACGCTCTCGCGCACGCGCTTGAACAGGTCGTAATACTCTTCCGGCACGGCGTAGCCGACGGTGTCGGGAATGTTGATCGTGGTGGCGCCGGCCTTGATGGCGGCCTCGACGCAGCGGCACAGGAAGTCGAACTCGGTGCGGGTGCCGTCCTCCGACGACCACTCGACGTCGTCGGTGTGGTTGCGCGCGCGGGTCACCGAGGAGACCACCAGCTCGAACACCTGCTGCGGCTCCATCTGCAGCTTGTACTTCATGTGCACCGGCGAGGTGGACAGGAAGGTGTGGATGCGGCCGCGCTTGGCGGGACGGATCGCCTCCGCGCAGCGGTCGATGTCCTTGGCGCCGGCGCGCGACAGGCCGCAGATCACCGCGTTCCGGGACCGCTTGGCGATCTCGTTGACGGCTTCGAAGTCACCGTCGGAGGCGATCGGGAAGCCGGCCTCGATGATGTCGACGCCCATCGCGTCCAGCATGGCCGCGATGTTGAGCTTCTCCTCGAACGTCATGGTGGCGCCGGGGCACTGCTCGCCGTCGCGCAACGTGGTGTCGAAAATGACGACGCGATCCTTGTCGGACTGGGTGGGGCTGGACATCTGCTGATTCCTCGAATTTTCGGGTGGTGCGCTTGGCGTTCAGGATCTCTGGAGGCTTATTCCCTGAAGACTTGGGCGCTGAAGGGTGTTTCGGTGTCGAAGCAACCCCCTGAGTGCCCAGGCGCATTCCGCCCAGCCGGCCCTCAGGGGCAGCTAAGAAGCAGAAGCGCAAGCGCGCCGGTCAGGCGGGCGGGCTGCAGCGAGGCGAACGCGATCGACCGGGCGGTGGACGCCCCGGCGAAAGCCTCGATCTCTGCGCTGCGAATCAGCATTGCCAAGCCCTTTGTGAGAACACCAAAACTGTGCGGCAAAACC